>DATFJS010000177.1:0-40062 GCA_035269045.1 Longimicrobiales bacterium
GAAGTTGCCCTGCCCGTCGACCAGCGGGTAGCGGAGCGAGAACTCCTGCACCATCCGCACCATCGAATCGTACACCGCCGAGTCGCCGTGCGGGTGGAACTTGCCCAGCACGTCTCCCACCACCGTCGCCGATTTCTTGTAGTTCTTGTCGGGGTCCAGCCCGAGCTCGTGCATGGCGTAGAGGATCCGGCGATGCACCGGCTTGAGCCCGTCCCGGACATCCGGCAGCGCGCGCTGCACGATCACGCTCATCGAGTAGTCGAGGAACGACTCCTTCATCTCCTCGACGATCGGACGCGACAGGATGCGTTCGCGCTGCTGGGCTGTCGCCATGCGGGCTCCGGCGGGGGTTCGGTGGCGTCGGTGGCCTATCCTCTAGAAACCGGGCGGGGCCCGCAAGCCGGGCACGAAAAACGCCGTCCGGATCGACCGATCCGGGCGGCGAACATTCTCGATGGTGGGTGGGGCGTCGCGCTTCAGCCGGCTCTCTCGGCTTTCTCGATCGCGGCCAGCACGCTCGACCTCACCTCGTCGGGACAGCAGTCTCGCTCGCTCGCTCGGCGGAGCCGCTCACGGAAGCGCCTCTCGAGATCGAGGTGCGGGTAGCACGCCTTGCAGACGCGGAAGTGCTCTTCGACCTGGGACGTCGTGAGGTCGTCCAGCTCACCGTCCATGTACTCCTGCAGGAGACGCAGCGAATCACGGCAGGATACCCCCTCGGGCTCCCCGCCGAAGAACCGGCGAATCTTCTCGATGATCACGCGTCCTCCTCCCGGGCCGTGGTATAGCCCATCTCGATCGCAAACTCGTACAACACCTCCTGGAGCTTCCTGCGCCCACGAAACAGTCGGCTCTTCACCGTGCCGACCGGCACGCCGGTCGCCTCCGCGATGTCCGCGTAGGGCAGACCCTCCACGTCGCTCATGACGACCGCGGTCCGGTACTCCTCCGGCAGCTCCTGAATCGCCCGAATGACCTCGTCGTCCACGATCGAGTCGAAGAAGAACCCCTCGGGGTCCTTCTGCGACGTCGCGCTCCAGAGCGGGTTCACGATGGCACCCCCGCTGGAGGTCGATTCGCGGGGGGCCCTCTCGTCGACCGTGCTCCGATGGCGCTTGCCGCGCTCGACTCTTCGAAGAAAGAGGTTCCTGCAGATGGTGAAGAGCCAGCTCTTCGCATTGGTTCCGACTTCGTACTGGTCCCACGCCTTCCAGGCCCGGAGATAGGTGTCCTGCACCAGGTCGTTCGCCGAATCCGGCTCACCGGCGAGACGGAGCGCGAATCGATAGACGGCATCCATGTGGACGAGCGCCTCCTTCTCGAACTCCTCCCGCTTGGGCCCGACCTGACGGGCCATGTCCGGCGATCTCACCCTTCGAGCTCTCCGAGCGCGGCGCGGAATTCCTCCGCCATCGTCGGGTGACCGTGCGTGAGAGACACCTCGATCCCCTTCTCCCAGGCCTCGCGCGCCTCTTCCGGGCGGTCCAGCTCGACCAGCGCCGACGCGAGCCGGCCCCAGGCGTTGCCTTCGTCGGTCCCGATATCGAGATACGATCGGAGCGCCGCCACGCCCTCCTCGGTCCGGCCGGACGACAGGTACTCCACCGCCAGTCCGAACCGCGCCCGTGGGTCATCGGGCCGGGACTCCACCATGCGGCGCAGCGCGTCGATTCGGTCGCTCATCGTGTCCTGGAACTCAGTCCGGGAAGGCGAAGGTCTCGGCCACGGCGTCGTCCGGCGGTGAGCCCGTGACGACCTCGATCAGAGCGGTCATGTGCTCGCCGATATCCCGGACGCGGCGGAGCACCGTCCGGGCGTGCGCATACTCGAAGTACGCCGCCACCGCGGGCTCTGCCGCCGGGTGGGCGGCGTCGACCTCGTGGTGCATCCGGTCGAGCAGGACCCGGGTGATGGTGCTCAGCGCCGCCTGGGTGCGTCGCTGTTCGGCGAGCGTGCGCATCGAGACGTGTCCGTTCATGCGCGAGAGGAGCTGCTCGACCCGGACGCGAGCCTCGGGCGGAGCCGCGACGGCCACGGGAGGCCCGCCCACCTCGCGCTCCAGCACGGCCCGCGCACCATGACGCAGGGCCTGAACCTCTTCGAAGCTGAAGGTGACGATCACGACGGGCCTCCACGGCATGCGGCAGGTCGGACGGCGTATTCGACCCCGGAGATCTCCCCGAGGTTCACCCACGGGCCGGCCGGATCGTTCACGCCTGGGCGACGCGCGTGGCCTCGGACACCCTCAGGCCGAGTGTGGTGAGCGTGTCCTCGTCCACCGAAACCGCGAGGGAATACATGCCGGCCTTGGGAAACACGAATCCGTCGAGATGCACGATCTGAGGGACGCGAATTCGAGCGTCGGGCCGCCCCGGGGCGAGCTGGATCTCGCCGTCCATGCGGGCGACGGAGGCCCCGTCCGGGTCCTTCACCTCGATCGTGACCTTGTGCGTGCCCGCCTCGTCCATCCCGGCGGAGAAGCGGAGCACCAGGACCATTCGTTCGTGCCGCGCGGGGAATTCGCGCGCGGAAATGTGATCGAACACCCCGAGGATGTTCAGCTTGCCGGCACCATCCACGGTGGCGGCGTCGGCGATGAGAGCGAGGTCGATCTCCACTCAGTCGTCCCGTTCGAGGAGCCATTCTCCGAGCGCGAGCCCGGCGGTCAGATTGATCATGATGTGTCCGACGACGACGGGCCAGACCGAGCCGGAGATGACGACCACCGCGGCGAACAGGAAGCCGATCGACCCGGTGCGGAGCATCCCGAGTGGGCCCTGGTACGCATGTAGCAGGCCGAAAGCGATCGAGGTCACCGCCGCAGCCGTCCACGGGGCGCCGAACGCCGTCGACAGCAGGCCGAGGAGAAAGGCGCGATACGCGAGCTCTTCCCCGATCCCCGCGGTGATGGAGACCACGACGAATCCCACGCGCTCCACGCCGTTGGACGGCATCAGGAGGCGCACCAGGTCGGTTTCCCGCCAGTTCATGAACCGCGAGATCAGATTGGCGACGACGAGCACCGCCACGCCGCCCACGGTCGCCACGACCGACCAGACCAGCAGGGTCTCCGGTGACGCGGGGCCCAGCCCCATCGACGCGGCGCCGAGCTCGATGACGCCGAGTACGAGGGACACCGTTCCGAGGAGCGCGATCAGGAGTGCCGAGCTGAGGTACACCGACACCGTATCGAGCTCGTCGGGCGGCACGATGCCGATCTGCGCGACCGCGAGCGCCGGGAGGGAGACGAGGAGAATCGACGCCAGAATCGCCGCCGCGATCCCCGCATCCGCCCGGGCCGCGAATGCCCATGCCCCCACCGGCACCGCGATCAATGCGAGGCGGACGAACGCCCGGGACGACATCACGGCGTCGCGCTCACGGAAACGCCGACCGCGTCCGTATCCCGTCGATTGACGTGAACCGGGGCCGCGACGAGCTTCCGCTGGACGGGTGCAACCCGTCCTCCCGAGACGTTCCGTTCCGACCAGTCGAAGCGATGGCCACGACCCGATTTCGCGTTCTCGACGCAATGCCGGCACCTCACGGCGGGCACATCCTCCAGCTCCGCCTGCAGGAAGGGGATGCCCCCGCTCTCCGAGTTCTCAGGAGCGCGAAGCTCACGGCCTCCGGCCCCGATGGGCAGCGTGCCGAAGCCGAGGTCTCGGGCTTCGCGCTCTTCGGTGGCAAGCCCTCGGCCGAACGGTTCGAGCGAACCGGGCGCATCGATCTTCACGTGACCGGAGACCGAGCCGACGCCATCGCGGCTCGCTGGGACGTCGAGATCGCCTGACGGCGGTCTCATCCGACGTCAGTTCCCGGGAGCGATGGGCTCCGGGTCACCCCCGAGCGTATCCCGGTACCAGGCACGGAACGCCGCCTCGCCGTCCGGATTGGCCTCGAGCCAGGCGTCGCGCGCGTCCGGATACTCGAATCCCCGGAGCGACAGCAGCAGCGGCTCCAGCATGCCCTCCTCCGAGGCGTAGACGAGCTGGTCCACCGGCGGATACGGGGTGAAGGAATAGCTCGCCCGTCCGAGCAGCCACGCCTCGGCCATCCGGTCGACGATCGCGACTTCAAGATCCCATCCGGCGAGGGTGTCGGCACCGGGAAGCCATTCCTCGATCTCCCCGCGCACCCTGGTGATGTGGAGGTGGGCGTAGATCTGGTACACCTGCGCCACGTCGGGCACCGTGTTCGGATACTGTACCGTGGCGGAGTCACCCGTCGGCGTCAGGTCGAGCGTTTCCCACGGGAGAAGGTCGGAGGTGGAGGACGTGGTGATGACCCAGAACGAGGGGTTCTCCCTGATTTCCGCCAGCTGCTCGTCCACCCACCGGTAGATCTCCTGGGCGCGGTCGTCCTCCAGCGCGAGGCGGGCCCCCTGCCGGTTCACGATCGGTCGAGGATCCGGCGCGACCGTGACCCCCTGCGCGCAGCCCCCGAGCACGGTCAACGCGAGGAACCCGGCAATGGCGCCGGCCAGTCGGCGGGCGTGGACTCTGTAGATGGGGTCGTGGTACGAGCCCTCTCGCTTCATGCCTGCTTCTCCGTTCATTCGTTCAAGAGGCGGGACGCATGCACACGGCACGGCCCGTCCGACGTTTTCACCACGCTTGACACTGCCCGGGTGTGGTGGGGAATTGAGGGAGTCGACCCTGCAAGACTCCCGACCGCACCGCATGAATCCGCCCGGCGACGATTTCCGTTCCCCCGACACGCTCACGCCGGCCGCGCTGGGCGACCACCTGGCCCATCTCGTATGGGAGAACTTCACGGACTTCATCGCGTCCGACGACGCCGAGATTCCCGTCGAGGATCTGGGTGTGCCGACGAACGATGGGCTCCCTTCGCCGCGCACCGTGGAGGAAGCCCTGATCTTCCTGATGTGGGCTCATACACGGGGAGCCCAGCTCGCGTTCGTCGGGCGCGCGCCCGACGATCTTCTTCGCGAAGCTCTGGACGTGCTCCACAACGCGATTTTCGAGGACCTCGCCGAGCACGGCACGCCGAGAAGCTACCTCCCGCTGTTCGAGCAGCACGTGGCAGCGCGGTACGCGGAGTACCATCAGGCGGCCGAGGCGTCCGACGAGCAACTCGGGCGTGCAGTGGCCTCGCACCTGACGGGCGAGAGTCCCGAGGGGATGGAACTGCCCGCCGGACTCGCGGAGCGCGCCCGGGCCGCGGCCAGCCCGCTCAGGGACTTCCTCGAGGAGATCGAGCTGGTCGAGGCCTGATCACGCCTCATCGCCGGACAGCTCGTCCAGCAGGTCGACCGCGCGTCGAAGGTGCGGAATCGTGATCGAGCCTCCCACCACCAGTCCGATGGAGAGCGCCTCGAAGATCTCCTCCTCGGTGACACCGGCCTCCCGACATCCGATCACGTGGTACGAGATGCAGTCGTCGCACCGCAGGACCAGCGAGGCGACGAGCCCCAGCAACTCCTTGGTACGCACCGGCAGCGCGCCCTCCTCGTAGACGCGGCTGTCCAGAGCGAAGAACCTCCGGATGTCGAGGTTGCCCTGCGACAGGATCCGGTCGTTCAGGCGCTCCCGGAAGGTGCGGAACTCGTTCAGGCGCTCACTCATGATCGGCTCCGCCGACTCCGACGGATTCGGACCCGCCGGGGCGCGACTCCATGGCCGTGCCCTAGAGCCCGAGGGATGCGCGAATGAGCGGGCTGATCCGCTCGGGCGTCCAGGGCGGATCGAAGGTCAGCTGCACGTCGGCCTCGTCGATCCCTTCGACGCCGAGAACGGCCTGCGTGGCCTGCTCGACGATCTCGCCGGCCACGGGGCACATCGGAGACGTGAGGGACATGACCACGTCGGCCTTCGTGTCCTCCACCTCGATGTCGTAGATGAGCCCGAGCACGACCAGGTCGAGGTTGAGCTCCGGGTCCTTCACTCCCTTCAGGGCGTTTCGGACATCCTTTTCCGTAACCGCCATATCTCCTCCAGAATGATCGGGGCTCTGGTCGGCCCCGCGGTGTTGTCTCGTCGTCGAATCACCGACCGGTCATTCCGGTCGGTCATGTGTCCGTCGTCAGGTACGTCGAAGGTAGACGGTCGACATCTCCTCCACCGATCCGGCGTTCTCCTGTGCCTTCCGGATCGCGCGATGGACCGTCTTCACCACCTCGCCGGCGGGCTTTCCGTGCACCTGCGCCACCAGATCGGCGGCCCCACGGAAGAGACCGACCGACCCGCTGCTGAGGACCAGAACGGCGTCCCCGGTGCCCGTCTGGACACGCTCCGACCCGTAGGCGAAGCCCTCCATCATGCCGAGGGGCGGCCCGTGGGACGCGAGCTGGTGCAAGGTTCCGTCGCGGACCAGGACACCTGCCGGCATTCGTCCGGCGGAGGCCCATTCGACCGCTCCGTCTCCGAGCACGAGTACACCACACTCCACGAACTGGTCGAGCCCGTCGACGTGCATCGCGGCAAGCGCGTGATTCGCGGATCGGAGCAGGTGGGCCGGGGCGTCCGCCGACTCGGCCGCGGTACGGATGGCGGCTCGCGCGAGCCCCGCCGGGAACGCCGCCGGGAGCCCCCCGGAACGCACGTCGAGCACCACGACCGCGGTCCGTCCGTCGGGCATCCGGAAATGGTCCCATATCGTGTTTCCCCGCCCTTCCTCCTCGAGCATCGTCCCGCCCGCCACCTCGAACCCGTCGATCCGTGGCGCCGTCGCGGGAACCATCGTGCGCTGCATCAGGCGACTGGCGGCGGCGAGCGCCGCGTCCCCGGCAGTCTGTCCGGTGTCGTCGGAGGGAGTGGGAGAGGAGTCGCTCACGAATGGGCACTCGGCGAGTGGAGAGGAGCCCCGGACGGGATCGTCGGAGGAACTTCGAAGATACCGTCCCGCCGTGGAGAGTGGAAAGATCGGGATCCGGCGGTTGCGCCGCCGTCGGGCGCACCACAGGGTGAGCCACGGCCGTCGAGTCGGGCCGCACCTCGCCACCATACGAATCGGGGAGTACGCGTTGGGCGTCCGGGAGCCGAAACAGGACAGGTCTCGTCGCACGCTGGCCCGTATCGAGCGCGCCGCCCTCGAGCTGATCGGGGAGAAGGGCGTCGAGTCGACCAGCGTTCACGACATCGTCGACCGGGCCCGCAGTTCCGTCGGCTCGTTCTACGCGCGCTTCGACGGGAAGGAGTCGCTGCTCCGCCATCTGGAGAGCCGGATCTGGGAGGGCGCGCGGGAACGCTGGGACGAAGCCATCGCATCGCGGGACGAGGAGGAGTGGCTCGAGATCGAGCTGCCCGACCTGGCCGAGGCCGTCGTGCGCCTGCTTCTCGAGACCTACCGCGTCCACGCGCGACAGCGCCGCCTCCTCGAGACGCGTCACGCCCCGGACGGCGCGGCGGACGCGGCATCGGAGTTCTACCGTCACGTGCGCGCGGGCATCCGGTCGCTGCTTCTGGCCCGGCCGGAGCTCATCGGCCACCCCGACCCCTCGACGGCGGTCGACTTCTCGCTGGTCGTGGTGTCGGGGGCGCTGCGGGAATTCCACGAGGGTGCCTCGCTCGACGACGCGCTCCCCGTCCCGACGGACGAGCGTCTGGTCCATGAACTCGGGCGGCTGGTCCTGAGCTACCTCGGCGGTGCGGAGCCCGAAGCCGAGCACGGGTCGCAGATCGAGTTCTTCGACATCTGGGGCTGACGCGTCACTCAGTCGAGCGCGTCCGCGCCCGGAGCGCGTCTCGCCGCTTCCGAATCGTACAGGTCGGAGCTCAGGTACCGGTCGCCCCGGTCGCACACGATGAAGACGACGACCCCCTCGGTGAGTTCTCTCGCGACCCGGAGTGCAGCCACCAGTACCCCTCCGCTGCTCATGCCCGCGAGGATCCCCTCCTCCCGAGCCATCCGCTGCGCCATGGCGCGCGCCTCCGCCTCGCTCACACGCTCGATCCGGTCGACCCGCGCCGGCTCGTAGATCGGTGGGGTCATCTCGGGCGACCACTCGCGGATCCCCGAGATCTTCGAGCCTTCGGTCGGGTGCGTGCCGACCACGACGATGTCCGACCTCCGCTCCTTCAGATAACGCGAAGTCCCCATCACCGTCCCCGTCGTGCCCATCGCGGACACGAAATGCGTCACCGAACCTTCCGTGTCCCGCCAGATCTCCGGACCGGTGGTTCGGTAATGCATGCGCCAGTTGTCGGCGTTGGCGAACTGATTCAGGGTCCGGTACTCCCCCGATTCGACCATTCCGTCCACCACACGGCGCGCGTCCTCCATGTTCTCGTCCTCCCCCGTCCGGATCACTTCCGCGCCGTACGCCTTCATGGCCTCGACCCGCTCGGGTGTGGCGGACGCCGGGACCACGAGGGTCATCCGGAGATCCAGACGTGCCGCCACCATGGCCAGGGCGATCCCGGTGTTTCCGCTGGTGGCCTCCACGAACCGGTCGCCGGCCTCCACCTCACCGCGTTGGATGAGACCGGACAGCATCCCCCAGGCTGCCCGATCCTTCACGCTCCCGCCGGGTCCGTGCCCCTCCAGCTTCCCGAACATCCGCACGCCGTCCGGGACACCTTCCGCAGGGGGGATCCGGTCGAACTCCACGAGAGGTGTTTCGCCGATCAGGTCTTCGAACTTCATCGGGCGTGGTGGTGGGAGGAGGGTTCGATGCCGCTCGGCGTTCGATGCCGCTCAGGGTTCGGTGCCGCTTTCTCTACCCGTCCGCGGGTCGTCCGATCGCGTGGGCGTCGTCCCGTTGCGTCACCACCCACGCCCACCAGATCAGCACGGCCTGGAAGGGCAGGCGCGCCCACCGCGCCCAGATCGGCACCTCGGGCCAGATCGACGGGTCCACGGCCATCCAGAGGTTCGCCGGGAACACCGCCAGCAATACCGCGATCGCGAACCAGCCGGCCTCCCGGCGAATCCCCGGGGTCAGGACACCGATTCCGGCAGCCATCTCGGCCACTCCGCTCCAGAACACCAGGGGCCCATGCCAGGGCAGCCAGGGCGGCATGAGCCTCAGGTAGAATTCCGGATTCGCGAAGTGATTCACGCCGGCCGCGACCATGAACGCGGCGAAGGCGTAGCGGGCGAGTCGTCGGTGTGACGCGCTCACAGAACCGCGTGCTCCCCGCGCTGATCCCCCACCTCGCCCTCGAGCCTCCGGCGATAGTATCCCTCGAGCGTCCGCGTGCCGTACTCCGGCGTGGCGTCCGCGTCGTATCGACCCCGCTCGGCGTCCCATACGAGCATCGACTCGGTGGCGTAGTAGCGTCCGATCCGGGCCAGCTCCGCCTTGTCCCTCAGCGGGGGGATCACACGGCCGAGGAATTCGAGCACGGCGACGATGGCGTGCATGGCGGCCAGGGGGATACGGCGGAACCGGGGCTCGCGTCCCGCGACCTCGAACAGAAGCTCCCCCTGGTCCCGGGGTGTGAGCTCCGGCCCGGGTCCCCCGATCGGCAGAATCCGATTCCTGAACTCCGGGTTCTCCAGGCACTCCACCATGTACTCGGCGAGATCCTCATCGGCGATCGGCTTGCACGCCGTCCCGGTTCCGTCTCCGAACAGCAGATAGGGCTTCCCCGATTTCACCCGCTCGATCTGGCCCGAGATCGACTTGAAGAAGGCGGTCGGCCGCACGATCGACCAGTCGACCCCCGACTCGCGCAGCGCCCCCTCGAAGGCCAGCTTGGCGCGCTGGAAGGCGAGTGCGGGCTTCTGGACGCAGATCGCCGAGAGGAGCACGAAATGGTCGACATCGGCCTCGATCGCGACGTCCAGAAGGTGCCGGTGCGCGTCGTGCTCCACGGCCCAGGCGTCGTCCGGCACGCCCGACCGGGAGGCCATGCAGGAGACCACTGCGTCGAAACGTTCGCCTCGGAAGCCTTCCCGTCGAACCGAGGCCGGGTCGAGTACATCACCGATCCGGATGTGGCACGCCTCCGGCAGTCCCGACCGCGACGACGCCGGTCGCATGAAACAGACCACCTCGTGTCCGCGTCGGACGAGCGCGTCGACCACGGCGCGGCCGATCGTGCCGGTCGCACCGACCACGAAGACATGGAGAGAGGGCGTCGACATTGCGATCCGACTAGGGCCTGTTCACGCTACGGGGATGTGCTCTGCCGGAGTCCATGTTTTCGTCTCGAAAGGCCGAGCGAGCGACGTGTAGCGTCGCTACATGAGTGAACGAGAACGCCGCGAGGCGGAAACATGGCCCGGTCCGAAGGATTGCGGCTGAACAGACCCTAGTGGTCGTCCCCCTGGTAGATCCACATCGGCACCATGTCGCTGGACCGTGTGAACCCCAGCCGCTGGTAGAACGCCACGGCCCCGAAGTCGGAGATCAGGCACCGCTGATGGAAGTCCTCGTACCGCTCCATCATCGCGTGCATGAGCTGCTTTCCGACCCCCTCGCCGTGGTGATCGGGATGCACCAGCACGTGGGGGAAGTACACCACCAGATGACCATCCGAGATCGCGTTGGCGAGCCCGACCAGTTTCCCGTCGCGACGGGCCGTGACGAGGGTCTCCGAACTCCGCAGCGCGGCCAGGAGGCGGTCCGGCTTGTCGGCCGAAGACCATTCGTTGGCACGGTAGATGGCCAGGACCTCGTCGAGGGATATCTCGTCGCCGAGGCGGATTTCCATGGGCATGTATGCGGGGGGCTTCCGGAAGGGAATCAGGCCTGGTGATCGGTGTCGGAGCCTTCGTGCGACGGCTCGTCACGAACCGGGGTGTCCCGCTCGCGCCTGCGACGAATCCCGACGAGGGCCCTCACCAGAAACAGCATGGCGGGAAGCAGAAGAACGAGCGCGAACTCCGAGCCCGTCTCGAGCAGGAGGGCGAACGCGGCGACGAAGGCGAGCACCGCGACAACCGTGTGTCCCAGGATGACGCGGCGCCGAGGCACATTCGAATGCGTGGAGTCGTTCATCGTCGAGGAAGGAGGAGCCGAACTGCCTGAAAGGTAGGTGCAACCGGACGGTGGAGCGAACGGGGTCACGAAGGCCCTGCCCCGGTGCAACCGAGCACCGCGTTAGGTTTAACGGATTCGGCGTACGACCCGTCAACGTTCCGGCTGGTCGGGGCGTCCTCGGGGATGCCCGGGAACCGCTCGAGGCGGCACCACGTCGCAGCACTACTTTTGCGGGGAGGATCGACCCTCCCCCGACACGACAGGACAGTGAGATGATGAAGGCGATTTCGTCGATTCCCGCACTCGCGGCGCTGGTCGCGCTCGCACTGACGTCGGTCCCGGCGTCCGCACAGGCGGAGCTGCCCGAGATCGAGCCGTACGAGGTGGGGTCCGCACTGCCCCCGATCGCCGACGACGACGTGGTCGTGCGGATGTCGTTGCAGGACGCGATCGATCGTGCGCTCGAGGCGAACCTCAACATCCAGAGCGTCCGGCTCAATCCCACGCTTCAGGCCTTCGCGTACCGCCAGGCGCAGGTGGCGTTCAATCCGACGTTCTCCACCAACTTCGGCTACACGAATTCGTCCAACCTCTCGACCAGCCAGCTCGACGGAGCGAACACGATCACCAACGAGCGAATCACGCTCAATTCGTCGCTGGCCCAGCCGCTTCCGTGGTACGGCGGTCGCCTGTCGGCGAACTTCAACAACGCCCGGTCGGAGACGAACAACATCTTCGCCACTCGGAACCCGAGCTTCAGTTCGTCCGTCAGCCTGCAGTTCACGCAGCCCCTGCTCGCGGGCTTCAGTCTCGACAACCAGCGGGCCCAGCTCCAGACCCAGACCATCCAGCTCGACATCACCGATCTCGAGGTGGAGGCACAGGTCGCATCGATCACGAACCAGGTCCGGCAGCGGTACTGGGGCCTCCGTGCGGCGATCGAGCAGATCGAGATCCAGCGCCGCTCGCTCGAGCAGGCGCAGGAGACGCTGGCCCAGAATCAGGTCCGCCTTCAGGCGGGTCAGGGGACGGAGTTCCAGGTGATCCAGGCCGAGGCGCAGGTGGCCAGCGCGGAGCAGTCCCTTCTGAACGCCGAGATCCAGTGGACCAACGCCGAGCTCGCCTTCAAGCAGCTCCTGCTCGACGGGGCGAGCGACGAGCTGCTCGCCCGCCGGATCCTTCCGACCGAACTCCCGACGGTCGTCGACCAGGACGTCGACATCGACGGCGCCATCGACCGGGCGCTGGCCACACGCCTCGACCTCCAGCAGGCTCGCCGGCAGATCGACATCGCGGAGGTCAACCTCGAGGTCACGGAGTCGAACGCGCTCCCGGATCTCAACCTCACCGCGTCGTACTCGCTCCAGGGTGTCGGCGGAGACCGCTTCAACCGCGGGGAGCTGGGTGGCGACCCGGTCCTGGTCGAGTCGGGCGGCTACCTCGACGGGCTGCAGGCGATCGCGGATCGAGAGGCCCCGACGTGGAATCTCTCGCTCAGCGGCTCCTACCCGATCGGAACCAACCCGAACCGGCTCGGCCTCGAGCGCGCCGAGTTGCAGTTGCGTCAGCAGAACCTGTCGGTCCGGACGCAGGAGCTGAACATCGTGACCCAGGTCACGTCCGCCGGCCTCTCGGTCCGCAACACCTTCCTCCAGTACCAGGCGGCCCAGCGCAGCGCGGAGGCATCGCAGCAGAATCTCCAGGCGGAGCTCGCCCGCTTCCAGGTCGGCGTCACCACCAACTTCGAAGTAGTGCAGGCGCAGAACCAGCTCACGACGGCCCGGCTTCAGGAGCTGCAGGCCCTGATCAACCATGTGAACGCGATCGCCACCTTCGAGCAGGTCCAGGTGGTCGGCAACTGAGTTCGGTCGACACCTTTCGCGACCCTTCGGGGTTGATCGAAACACGTTCGTCACATCGCCCGGGACTCGAGCCCGGATCGTTCATCTCGTCCGGAATCCAGGGAGCCCCGGCATGCGCCGCATCCCACTGATCGCTCTGCTCGCAGCCCTCTCCATCAGCTTCGCGCCCACCTCCGTAGACGCGCAGTTCCTCTTCCGGGGCGTCGAGTTCTGGGGTGGGCAGTACGCCTGGTCCGGAGACGACGTCGAGACCCTCGAGGCCGGATTCCGCGGGGGCTTCGGTCTCTACGCGGAGCTGACGCCGGGATTCGGCGTCGGTCTGGAAGGCGTCACCGGCGGATTCGACTCGCCCGGTGTGGGCCGGGCCAACCGTACCCGGTGGGACGATGCGGAGGCCAACCTCGTCGTTCGACAGGCTCTGGGGGATCGCGCCGGCGTTCACCCCTTCGTGGGGGGCCGGTTCGGATGGACACGCATCAGCACCACCGCACCGTCCTCCACCGAGGGCGAGGTCATCGTCGTCCAGGAAGACGGGCTCTCCTACGGCGCGGAGATCGGCGTCGAGATCCCTCTGAACCGCCGGGCGCGCGTCGTCGCGGCAGCCGGTGCGACATTCCGGGACTACGGGGACGCCGAGCTGAACGGTGTCGGGCTGGAGAACACCGCGTTCTCCGGGACCCGCTGGGGACTCCGGGTGGGGATCGCGATCGGACGCGCGGTCGACTGATCCGCGGCGCCCCGGATCGGCTCGACACCGCGGGTCGGCCGGATTCGGCGGGTCAGCTCGACCCGTTCGAGACCAGCAGGTCTCTCTGGGCGGCCTGCGCGATGACCGCGACGGCCGGGTTCCGGATGCGGCGCTCCACCGAGATCGCCCAGAATCGCTCGACCACGGTCGGAAGCACCCCCAGCGGTACCGTCTCGTACATCCGCGACACCTCGGCCTCCACCACGGTGGGGATCGCGAACAGGCCGACCCCCTCCCTTCCGAACGTCTTCAGGATCGCGCTGTCCTCCACCTCCGCCACCACGCGGGGCTCGATCCCGGTGTCCGCCATCCATCTGCGGAGGGTGCGCCTGAGCGTCGTGTCCGGTCCCGGCATGAGGAACGGCGCACCGTCCAGGCTCCCCGGAAAGCCACCCTTGTAGCGCTCGGCGAGGTCCGCCGTCCCCGCGATCGTGATCGTGCTTTCACCCAGTTCGTGGCTGTACGCCCGGACGTCCACGGTGGCGGGAAGCTGGGCGTCGTAGATCACGAGATCCAGATCGTGGGTCGCAAGCTGCTGAAACAGGCGATCCGGGGGGGCGGTGTCGATTCGCAGCGTCAGGTGTTCGAAGGCGGCGAGCGCGGGGGCGATGATGTGGTGGGCGAGGATCTTCGGGAATGCCTCGACGATCCCCACCGAAAGCCTGAGCGGGCCGTCCGTGTCCGCACCTGCGACGGCCTCCTTCAGACGATCTCCGAGCTCGAAGATCTCACCGGCGTACTCGAAGACCATCCGTCCGACCTCGGTGAGAACCAGACCCCGGCCCGAGCGGTGGAACAGTTCCTCGCCGAGCGCCTTCTCGAGCTTCTTGACCTGCGAGCTCAGGGCCGGCTGACTCACGTGCAGCACCTTGCTGGCGGCCGTCATGCCGCCCTCGCGCGCGACGTGCCAGAAGTACCAGAGGTGGCGGTAGTTGAGTCGCTTCATGCGAGGTCCTCGCTCGGTTCTGGTTTCCGGGGGGGCCAGAACCAGTCGAGGGGCCGGCGCACGAGTGCGGTGCCGAGGTGCCGGATCACGGTCCGAAGCTCACGCCAGGTGAGCCGCCGGGACTCCAGCGCCATGGCGAGGCTGAGTCCGAAGCTGACCAGGAAGTTGATCAGTCCGATCAGGACGATCCCGATCGCGACCCAGACGATCATCTCGGTGGCGACCCCGAACTGGAGGCTCTCGAGAGCGGTCCCGAACTCGGCGGATGCGAAGGCGATGTGTCGGATGTCCAGCGGAAGACCGAGGATTTCGCCCACGGTGCCGAGCGAACCGAGAGCGAAGCCGAGGAAGACGTTGCCCGTGATGATTCCGAGGTTGCGATCGAGGAAGTCGCCGACCCGCTGCGCACCGCGATCACCCAGAAGCGATCGGAGGAGCGGCTGGCGGGCCACCCGGCCGGGTACGTCCCGATTGAGATTCCGATTGTCCACCCACCCCGAGACGAGCCCCGCCCCGAACAGGAAGACTCCTGCCGCGGCCGCGTAGAAGACGGTTCCGCTCTCGAGGGGGTGCAGGGCTCCCAGCAGGGACTGCGCCTT
This sequence comes from Longimicrobiales bacterium, assembly GCA_035269045.1. Classification (GTDB taxonomy): domain Bacteria; phylum Gemmatimonadota; class Gemmatimonadetes; order Longimicrobiales; family Gaopeijiaceae; genus Gaopeijia. Next base: position 15,047 of record DATFJS010000177.1, read on the forward strand.
CGCCTCGTCGGCCGGTGCCGAACCGGTCAGACGGAAGAACGCCTCCGACAGGAGGAAGGCGACGGGCAGCGCCGCCGCGAGGTTCCCCACGAAGCTGACGAACTGACTGCGCCAGACCCGGATGACGAGTTCCTCCAGACGCTCGAGCGTGCGCTGCTCCGGGTCCCCGAGTTCCCGCGCGATGGTGTTGGCGGTCATGGCCGGCTGCTTCGTGGCCAGGGCGGACCCGGTCAGATAGATGAGGACGAAACAGGCGGAATAGTTCAGCCCGTAGAGGATCGCCTCGATTCCGAGCGGCAGGCCCCACTGCCCCATGAGGGTCTTGAAGAGGGAAAACACGGCGACGAGGACACCGCCCCCGAGACTGGCGATGAAGAATCGCGTCCAGTCCTTCCGCCCCGACGTGATGTACTTGCTGCCCTTCCGCGCGGAATGCTCGACGATCTCGAGCGCCAGCAGGTCGACGTGCTGCCGGATGTGCGGAAGGATCGCGTTGCGGGTCTTCTCGGCTTCGACCAGTACGGCGACGAAGCGTCCGAGCGACTCCTGGAATCGGTGCTCCTCGACCTCCGACAGGTCGAGCAGGATCTCGATCCTGTCGAGCAGCGCGTCGAGCCGATAGGTGAGACCCGTCAGACGGAGGCTGGTCCCGAGCCTGCGGTTCCCGTCGCGTACACCCTGCACACTCTCTCGACAGTCCCGAACCGCGCTCAGCGCCTCGCCGAGGAGCTTCACCTCGTCACCGTCCTCGTCTCCCTCGAAGCTCTCGACGTACCGCAACGCCGTCGCGGACAGCCGGAGAAAGGGAGAGACGGCCTCCTCGATTCCCGGAAGACGCTGGTGGATCTCGGGCTGCAGTCCGATGCTCGCGATGTGATGGGCGAGCCCCCGGATGGCCGTAGCGTGCTCCGGGTCGATCCCCCGGACCGAGTCCGCACGGATCGAGAGGGCGGACATCAGGTCGCGCCACGTGTCCGTGCGTACGTTCGCAACCCATTCGTGATCATCGGGGGCATCGAAGAGATGCCGGATGATCGAGCGGAGATCCGCGGGCGGGTCCAGCTCGGGCACGAAGCGGTGCCCGATCCGCGACCCGAGTTCGCTCCAGAAACCCTCGCTCGGAGGGACGCCGGACTCGGTGAAGGCGGGGAAGAGATGAACACCCCCGACGATGTGCCGGAGAGACTCGCCGAATCGCTCGCCGAGCTCGTCTCCGCCTCGGATCGCCTCGATCAGGCCGCGTACCGCTGCGTCCCCGCCACCCGCACGGTCCGGACGCACCGCGCTCACGAGTTCGCAGAGGGGATCGACGCCCTCGCCCCGTTCGATGCGCGTCACGACATCGTCCACGAGGTCGATGAGGTTGTGGTCGGGAGCCTTGGACACGGATTCCATTCGAGGTGCAGGAACGACCTGAGTTTCCCAGGTGGATCGCGCGATGAATCGCGGCGGCCTCCGTGCTACCCGCCTGCCGCCGTCGGTTTCCTGCTGCATGAACTTCGAGCGATCCGGCGCGCTCCACTCATAAGTGGACTCGATGATGCGAGCCACCGCCCGATGACGTTCGCTCCCATGCGAACGGCCCCGACGACCCGAAGGTCACCGGAGCCGTACGCCCACCCCATCCGGGCTGATCCACCTCGATTCGTCTAGTCGATCACGACGAACGGCGTGTCCCCGCAGGCCACGTGCTCGAGGGCAGCGTTCACCATCACCTCGGGCTCACCCACCTCACCGAGCGCGTCCTGGCTCCAGTACCGGAAGACGCCCTCGAGACCGTTCTCGGTCGGACGCGCCTCGAACCCGATCCAGAACAGGTAGCTGCCGGCGAATCCGATCCGGTAGGAGCCGTCGTCCATCTGCCACCAGTGGGCGTGATCGAATGCCCAGGGCTCGTTCTGCAGCGGCTGCTCACCGATCCATCGGGCCTCGCGCGCGTTGTCCCAGGCGAGCTCCTCGTTGCCCGTGTTCACGCCCGCGTCCATCGCGCCGTGGTCGGTCTCGAGGCCGAGATACACGACCGTCGGCATCGAGAAGCCCTCCAGCTCCGGGAAGCGGTCCACCAGGGTCGGTGACCACATGTCCGCCTGCACACTGTAGCACCAGCCGGCATACGCTTCACCGGTCGGCGGATTCCAGTCGGGCGCCTGGTTCGGCGTGGCCACCGCTCGAGGGGTCGCACACCCGGTCGCCACGGCGGCGGCCATGATCACCACAGCCGCCGCCGTACGACCGTTCGTCTTCATCCACATCCACTGCGAGTCCATCATCGTCATCCTCCACACATCCACACGGGACACCGCACGCAGCCACCGAGCCCTCTCGATCGGCCAACTCCACTGGTTCGGCGGGCGCGTGCGGCTCGACGAATCGCGAGATCCGCGGCCCGGCTGACCCGCCGTTCATCATCTCCGACGAGAAGAGGCGAGAAAAAGTTGCACGGGTGTCGGAGCCGGCGTTCCCGTCAGCGGATCTGCCAGTCGTACCGCACCACCATCACGGACTCCTGAACCGTGGGCATCGTCTGGCCCATGACGGTGACCTCGATGTCGGCGTCGGAGCGAACGGTGATCGTGTGGGGCAGAAGCGTCTCCGGCTCGATGACCGCCTCCACGACGGACGACTGCTCGAACTCACCCAGCTCGATCTGCATCTCCATCCCCCCACCCGCGAACATCTCGGCGAACATCTCCTCCATCATCGCCCTGATGTCTTCCGGATCGGCGGCGGATCGAACCACCAGCCGGACACAGCTGTCCGCCGAGGCCCCCTCCGTGCACGGCACGCGTCCCTCGAGCGTCGTCTCGAGATCCATGATCAGCGTTCGATTCTCCATCATCGGGAACGGCGCCTCCTCCCGGCTCGTGTAGGTCTCGCCCACGACGAGCTCGTCCCCGGTCCAGAGGCCGACCGACGAACTCCAGTTCTGCTCGGCTTCGGCGTTCAGTGCGGCATCGGAGATCATGCCTTCGAGCATCCCGGTCATGCCCGCGGCGCCCGGCATCGCACGCAGCGGCTCCAGCATTTCGGAGAGGGCGACCTCGAGATCCCGCATGGTGGCTTCGTCGCGCTCGATCGAGAGCAGTTCGCCCTCGTCGTCGACGATCACGTCGTACGGAGCCTCCGCAATGGTTCGCGTGAATGCCTCCGCTCCCGGAACTCCCTGCAGCGTGGGTGCCGCCGACTCGATCAGTTCCCCGTCCCGGAATCGAATCACGAGTCCCCGGGGATGCTCCGCGGTCTCGAGCGTGTGCCGGGCGACCGTCCGCTGCTCCATCGTCATCCCGGCCGTACCCGACGCCTGATCCATCGTCTGCGTCACCACGGCACGCAGCCCGGGCTCCCAGTCGAAGGTGAGCGAGATCGCCTCCTGGGCGGACGCGGGCACGGCCGCCAGCAGGAAGGTGGAGAGAATGATCGACGAGAGTCCGGCGAATGTACGCATGTGATCGACTCGAGGTCGGGGGAGAGTGAGGACGTGGGTTGCTGGTACCCGATCGGCGCCGTTCGAGGTCAGTCCTCCTCGATCTCCTCGAGGAGATCCCGCTCGGCACGTCGGCGCTCGCGAAGCCGAACGAAGCCGAACGCGGACATCAGGCCGAAGAACACGCCGGCGAAGGCGACCCACTCGATCCCCTGCGATAATCCCAGCGCGACGAACAACACCGTGGCGATCACCGCGAGGACGAGCCCGCGGATCCCCGTGGGACGAGCCCGCAGTCGATCGAGGTCTTCGTGGAGGACGGCGAGTCGCTCGGCCGGCGTCTCCGCCGCCTCGAGAAGACAACGGCGGTGGCGCGCCAGCTCTGCCTGGAGGGCGTTCTTCTTCTGGCCCCTGCGGATCTGGATGAAGCCCACGCCCGTGACCGCGACGGCCACCCCGGCGAAGACCGCGGCCCCCGCGGCGGCGCTCTGTGGCATGAGGACCAGCCCGGTCAGGACCGCGAGGAGGATCAGGAGCCACCGGAGTGGGTCCTGCGCCTCACTCCGCTCGACTTCCTGCAGCCGGATCTGGAGGTCGAGCTCGGTTGGCTCGTCCGGCTGGACCCCGAGGTCCTCGACCTCGTCCGAAGGCGGATCGACTCCCACGTCGTCCGTTGTCCGTCAGCTGTCGTCCGGCGCCTCGTCCGACCGCGCGGCGGAACGGGAGTCGGCTGCGACCGGGTCGCCCCCCGAGTCGTCCGACGTCCGGTCGGAAGCCTCGGCCACCACCTTCGCGCGCGCCAGATCGCCCGGCGACACACCGATCCTGCCCAGTGCGGGCGGAAGTTCGATCCCCGCCTGTTCGGCGAGTTCATGGACCGGCGGCAGTGCGCTGATCATGCCCGACAGGAAGTCGGCCGTAGCTCCCTTCCCCCCGCCATTGGCCGACCCCTTCCCCGAGTCCCAGACGGTGATCTTGTCGATCTGGAGGTTCTGGATCGCCTTCACCTGCTCGGCGATGATGGACGGCAGCGCCTCGATCATGAGCAGCGTCGGCGCCATCGACGGATCGTCGCGGCAGGCGTCGATCAGGCGCTGGTACCCCTGCGCCTTGGCCTCGAGGACCTTCTGCGTACCCTCGGCCTCGGCGTTGTACCGGGCCAGGATCGCGTCGGCCTCACCGGCGGCCTCACGGCGCGCCTTCTCGGCGGTGGCGTCCGCCTCGATTTCCACGCGCTTCCGACGAATCTCCTCCTGGACGATCTGCTCCTTCTCGAGCCGCGCGAGCTCCTGCTCACGCTGCGCGATCAGGATCGCCTTCTTCGCCTCCGCCTGGGCGACCTCGGCACGCCGAGCCGCCTCCGCCCGGATCTCGGCCAGCTTGGCGTTCGAGTTCGCGATCTCGGCGTTGGAGCTGTTCTCCCCCTCGACCGCATCCGCCTCGGCCTGCGCCACACGGATGCGTCGCTCGCGCTCGGCGTCCTTCTCGGCAGCCACCGTTTCGGCCTCGCGCTGCGCCATGGCGATTTCCTGGTCGCGCTTCGCCTCTACCTCGCCGGTCACCGACTCGGCCTCGAGACGTGCGACCTCGACCCGCTGACGCTGCTCGGCAGCCTTCCGACCGGCCGCGGTCTGAGCCGCCTCCTCGGCCACACTCACATCCTTCTCGCGGTTCGCCGTCGCCTCACCGCGCGCACCGTCACGCTCCTGCACCGCCACCTCGACCTTGGCGCGGTTGATCGCCTCGGCCGCGGCACGCTTACCGATCGCCTCGATGTAGCCCGAGGCGTCGGTGATGTCGCGGATGTTCACGTTGATCAGCTGGAGGCCGATCTTGTTGATCTCCTCCGCGACGTTCGTGTTGATCAGCGACATGAACTTCTCGCGATCCTTGTTGATCTCCTCGATCGACAGGGTCGCGATCACGAGGCGGAGCTGACCGAGGATGATGTCCTGGGCCTGATCCCGGACCTTCCGCTCGTCGAGGTTCAGGAGCCGCTCGGCCGCGTTGTTCATCAGCACCGGATCGGTCGAGATCCCGACAGTGAAGGTCGAGGGGACGTTCACGCGGATGTTGTTCAGCGAGAGGGCGCCCTCGAGCGGGATCTCGATCACGAGTGGATCGAGGTTCAGATAGGCGAAGTCCTGGATGAGCGGAATGACGAACTTGCCGCCGCCGTGGATGCACTTGGCGGCGCGATCCGCGCCCACCTTGCCGTAGATCACCAGGATCCGATTCGACGGGCACCGCTTGTACTGATGCACCACGAAGAAGACCGCGAAGGCCAGGATCAGGACGACGGATCCGACCACCCCGAGCCACAGGGTGGGCACGTTCCCGCCGCCCGGCAGGATCTGCGCCATCGATGCTGCAATCATCATGCTCATTCGGTCTCTCCGTTTCTTGTTCGATCCCCGGCTTCCTGGCCCGGGCCCGTCTCTTCCGTGTCCATCGACTCGAGGTTCATGCGCGAACCACCTCCACCCGATTGGCGTCCGCGTCTATGGCGACCACCCGAACCGCCGTGTCACGGGGAAGTGCCTCGCCCTTCGTCGTCGCGAACAGGTAGCGCTCCCGATTTCCGATCACGACGCGGACTTCCCCGGTCCCGGACCCCTCCGCCGGAACCTCCGCATACACCGTCCCCGTCGCCTCCAGGGCATGGTACAGCGGCAACGTGCCGCTCGATTGCAGGCTCATCACGAACCGCAGGACCTTCGCGAGGATCCACACCATGGCGATGCCGATCACGACCGCGACCACGAGGGAGATCGACAGCGGGAGACCCGAACCCCGCCACGCGGCGAGTCCTCCCCAGCCGAAACCCATCATGAAGGCCGCGATCGCCTGCAGCGAGAGTATCTCGAAGGCATCGCCCGAATCGTCCAGACCGGCGTCCCCGTCGAACACGTCGGCCCCGTCCAGTCCGTCGAAGCCGCCGGCATCCGCATCCGCACCGCCGATCGCCATCAGCACCATCCGGCCCAGAAAGAACGCCGTGCCCACGATCGCGGGGATCGTGAACCACGTAGCCGTCGGTCCGAAGAGCAGGTCGCTCATCTTTCAGCTCCGTCTGGGTGGGGGTGGCTGCTCGAAGGGACTACGCACGACGACAACGTATTCTTCGCTGGAGGCGCCCGCATCCGATTCGGGGTGGCCCAGGCGAGGGAACGCGGGCACGAAAAACGGGCCGCCCCGGAACGTGTCCGGGACGGCCCGCGAGACCGAAGTGGTTCGGTCTTCAGCTCGAGAGGGCGAGCGTCAGACGGGCGTGACGTTCTCCGCCGCGGGACCCTTGGCCCCCTCGACGATGTCGAACTCGACCTCGGCACCCTCAGCGAGCGTCCGGAAGCCGTCGGCCTGGATCGCCGTGTGGTGGACGAAGCAGTCCTTGCTTCCGTCCGCCGGCGTGATGAAGCCGAATCCCTTCTGGTCGTTGAACCACTTCACAGTTCCCTTGGTACGCATCGTGCGCTCCATAGGTTGTTGCAGTCGGAGCCACGATGAAACGTACTTCCCGACCTACATGTGTTGATGCGCGGAATCCCCCGCGCGCGCCGCGACCACCCTGGCCGCGATCCTACCCACAATGGGCAGGGGAAAGAGTGGTTTTGCAAGGGGTCGATGTCAACGGATTCGTCACGGCCTCCGAACGAGGGTCGGGACGGCCACCCGACCGGCGCCGATCACGCGTCGTCGGAGGGCGCCTCGAGCAGCATGTCGACGGCACGTCGGGCCACCAGTTCCATCTGCTCCGATCGGCGCCGTGCCCACCCGGGCAGGCGGAATGCGTTCGCGCCGAGGGCCAGCACGCCGTAGCCACCCACGATCGGCGGGATGAGCCCCATCTCCGGCGGGAGTCCCATGACGGCGGTCACCGCCCAGCTCCCCGCGGCGAGGAGTATCGACCCCGCACCGATCCGCGTGAGAGGTCGGGCATCTCCCTTCGTCGTCGTGAGCCGGAGCTGGTGGCCGTCCGCGGTCGGCTCCACGCCGACCGTGAGATTGCCGTTCCACCAGTACCTCGTCGTCGGGTCGAGTTTCCCCTTCGCCTTGAAGGTCCGCCGGAGCAGCGAGACGAGCCGCTCCCACTCCTGGTCGGTCGGCTCACGAGGGAGATCCACGGTCCGCCCGACCCCCACGGGAAGCCCGAAATCCCGGTCGACGCGGGCTCCGGAAGGCGCGTGGTCGAGAGCGCGAGCGGCCTCCTCGATCCGAGCTGGCGAGAGCCCGACCTCGTCGCCGATGCGCTTCAGGTCGTCCAGCGAGAGGCGATCGCGAGATCCTTCGGACGTTCTGCGCTCCACCGCCTTCGACGCGGCATCGAAGATCTCGCGCACCTCGTCCTCGTCGTATCGTCGTTCGGTCACCGCCGGCTCCTCGGAATGGTTTCGAACAATACGCGCCGAGCGGGAACTCTCGTCAACGCCGACCCGGCTGCACGGATCGCTCGCGCACGCACCACGAGTGATGTATCGATCACCGCCACCACCCGAATTTGCGCCGTTCCGAATGTAACGGTACCGTTTTCGGTATGACCGATGAAAAGCCTGACCACCCCCCGTCCTGGCACGCCATCCTCGAGGCTGCGGAAATCGAGTTCGACCTCCACGGGTTCGACGGGGTGCGCATCGAACACGTCGCCGACCGGTCCGGGTACAACAAGTCGCTGGTCTACCGGTATTTCGGCGGAAGGGCCGGACTCTGGGACGCGGTCGTCCGGAAGGTGGCGGCCCGACGCGAGTCGAGCATCCAGACCCTTCCGGGCACGGTGGCCGAACTGCTCGCCGCCCTCGCTCGTCGCCTGCGGGACGATCCGTCGGGCACCCGGATCCTCCTGGCCGACGATGGGGCGGAGACGTCGGATGCGGACGACGACCGCGTGGGGCATCACGACGACCTCGTCGGAATCGTGAAACACCTCCAGGCCTCCGGGGAGCTCGCACCCGAGTTCGATCCCGGACTCTTCTATCTGGTACTGCTCGGCGTCGCGTCCCTGCCCATCACGATGCCCCACGTCGCCGGCGCGGTCTCGGGGATGGACCCGACGGGGCCGGAGTTCAGAGAGCGATGGGAGGATACGCTCGTGTGGATCGCCGATGGACTCGCGGGCTGAGCGATGACCGAGCGCAGGAAGGCCTCCGACTTCCGGGACGAAGAAGCGGCGCAGCTCGCGCAGCGGCGGACCATCGACTTCTTCGACGAGCACCTCCGCTGGTGACCCGTCCGTGCCCTTCCTCCGACATCGCAGGATCGGGCGACGTCGGAGGGTCGGGCGAGGTCGGAGGGTCGGGCGTCACTAGTTCCTCAGCGGGACGACGGCGGGACGATCCCGTTCAGGCGCATGTAGGTCACGAGATTCCCGTAGTGCTCGTAGTTGTGCGCAGAGTTGAAGGCCAGCACGCTCGCCGCGGTCATCGGCGTCTGCGGCATGAAGGGGATGGTACGCTCGGCGGCTGCATCGGCGTCGGTCATTCCGTTGTACACCCCGGCGCAGTAGTCGAACCCGGCACTCAACGCGTCCACGATGTCGGCCCTGGTCGTACGCGTCTCCTCGAAGTTCTCGCCGTTCGGGTTCTCCTCGCCCGCGGCCATCGAGCAGAACATGAACTGGGCACCCGCGATGTGCGCGAGCATCTCACCGGTCGATCGGACCTCGGCGGTCGGCCGGAAGTCGTACATCTCCTGGGAGAGGTCCTCCGCGGTCGCCATGATGTTCTGCTGCGTCACGCCGTGCAGTTCGAAGAGGGACCCGGCGAGGCTGGTCTGGGCCGAGACGGCGGAGGGAAGAAGAGCGGCGAGGGCGATCGCCGTGACACCGTGCCTGAGATTCATCGTAGGACTCCGTGGGGGGTGTTGAACTGGATGGACCAAGATAGGATGGGCGTGACGATGCGACACGAGTTTCCCGGAGACGCGAGGACATGACGAGACCCGGAAAGGGGGGACGGGGCTTCGCGGCCCGACGGTCCGTCGCCGTGCGCGACTACCTCGTCTTCCTCCTCAAGCTGACGATCGACGGGCTCAAGGACTTCGTGCTTGTCCCGCTCGCGACGATCGCGATCATCGCCGACCTGCTGATCGGAGGGGAGCGGCGCCCCCGGCTCTTCTACCGGGTGGTTCAGGTGAGCGAGCGATTCGAGATGTGGCTCAACCTGAACGGCGCCCTCGACGAACTCGAGAAGAGCGAGACCGACGATGGTCTCTTCGGGGCCAGCACCGCCGGCTCCGACTCTCTGCTCGGGAAGGTCGAGGGGTGGGTCCGGGGCAAGGACCACGATCGGCCGAAGACCGACGACCCCCAGGGCTAGCCGCCGCCTCAGTTCCAGCTGCAGGCCAGCGCCGGCAGGTCCCCCAGGCCGAACATGTCATCTCCGGGAATCAGGCCCGGAATCGTCCACGCGCCACCCATCGCAGGCTGCCCGATCGGGCTGCCGGGAGGTGCGCCGGGTGCCGGCGCCGGCGGGCTGTCGGCCGGCATGGGGCGGTTCAGGAAGGACTCGATTCGGCGCGAGAGGAGGTAGCCCATGGCGTCCCATCCCCGCCCTTCGGCCGAGGTCAGCACGGGCTGGAGCTGTGACAGCTCGTACGACGCCAGCGCCTGCACCTGCGGCATGGTGCTGCTGCTCGCGAGATCCATGAGTTCGTCGATGTAGACACCCACCACCGCGCGCTGGATCTCGTCGAGGTACGGCCCACCCGCTCCGCCGCCAAGCATCTGGCCACGCAGCGTCGCCAGCACGTCGTCCAGGCCCGGCAGGCTCGGGTCCAGCGCCTTCTGCTGCACCAGTCGGGCGGCCCGCTGCGAATTCAGCAGCTGGCCCAGCGTCACACTCGCTGCGGTGGCCGCCGGAGCGATGGCGTCGAAGGTCGGCCCGGTCCAGCCGCCGAAGAGCTCGTTGCCGCCCAGGTAGCCCCCCGGACGCGGCGGCAGGCTGTCGCGGACCGACTCCGGGACGGCCAGCTCGGCGGGATCGAGCGTACGCATGAGCGCATCGATCGCGGCCTGCTGCACGTCGGCGGGCACCGGGCGCAGCGGCGTCTGGCCGTCGCCGCGAAGCGCGAAGGTGTAGTACTGGCCCCCGAGGACGTTCGCGGCCGCCTCCACCTGATACCGATGATGGAGATACAGCGGCACGAACACGTCCTCCATGAGAGCCACGGGTTCGTCCATGCGGATGTTCGCCAGACCGAACCGGTCGAGCGCGATCCGGCGCACGTCCATCATCCGGTCGAGCTCGGCGGCGAGATCCTCACCGTTGTCCCAGAGGCCCGTGTTCGGATGGACACCCTGGTCGGGTCGGAAGGTCGTACCCTCGGCGATCCCCTCCTGGATGATGGCGTCGAGCGCGGCCTCCTCGTCGGTCCCGTCGGGGAAATCCGAGTAGCCCCACCGGATCGCGATCTCGTCCCAGCGTCCGATCCCGCGGTCGTAGGCATCGTCCACGTTGATCGTCCCGTCGTCCTCGATCGTCGTACGCGGGTGTGGGTAGTCCATGACCGACTGGTTCCCGGCGTCGCGCTGGGCGCTCGAGATGTAGTTGTGGGCCAGACCGATGGTGTGCCCGATCTCGTGCGCCGACAGCTGCCGGATCCGGAGAAGCGACATGTCGAGGATGTCCTGCGGCTGCTCGTCCCCTTCCTGATAGGGCGCCGTGAGCCCCTCACCCAGCAGGTAGTCCTGTCGCACGCGCAGTGAGCCGAGCGTGACATGCCCCTTCAGGATCTCACCGGTGCGCGGGTCCTGGACCGAGTTGCCGTAGCTCCAGCCCCGCGTCGAGCGGTGCACCCACTGGATGACGTTGTAGCGCACGTCCATCGGATCGGCGTCCGCCGGCAGGATCTCGACGCGGAAGGCATCCTCGAACCCGGCCGCCTCGAACGCCTGATTCCACCAGTCACCGCCCTCGATGAGTGCGGTGCGAACCGGCTCGGGCGTGCCGGGATCGAGATAGTAGATGATGGGCTCGACCGGCGGGCTCATTTCCGCGTTCGGGTTCTGCTTCTCGAGCCGGTGCCGGCTGATGAAACGCTGCTGGAGCGGCTCCGGGATCGGCGTCGCGAAGTCGTAGTAGCTCATGCTGTTGAAGCCCGACCGCGGATCGTACCGCCGCATCTCGAAGTCCCCGAGCGCGGGCAGCCGCACGAAGGAGTGGTGCTGCCGGATGGTGAGGGCGGTAGCGGTCGGTGTCACGCTGCGGAGCGTCCCACCCGCGCTGTTCGCCACGAAGGTCATTTCGAGTTCGACCTCCGTGTTGTCCGGGAAGTTGCGCGTGCGCGGCTCGTAGAAGCTGCTGCGCGACTCCTCGAGCCGGAACGAGCCCTGGCTCGACAGCGACTGCGCGAGTCCGAAGGCATCACGCATGAAGAAGTCCGTGGCGTCGACGAGATAGCGGTCACCTGTCCGCGCCTCGATCTCGAAGCCCCAGTGGATCGACGTCGGGAAGCCGTCCTCGACGGACTTCACCTCGAGCGGGTCGTCGCTGTTGGCCCGGAAGCGGTAGTTCGGCTCGACCATCATGATCCGCGGCCCGGTCAGCCGGAAGCGGACGACGGCCTGCGGGCCGAGGTCACCCCGGTTCTGGCCCAGGTCGTTCTGTCCGAGTCCCGCGGGCAGCGAGACGTAGTGGAGGAGGTCCTCGTCGAAGGTCGCGATCTCGAGGTGCATCTCCTGCTCGTCGGCGTCCCAGTACATCGGGATGAAGCCGTCGAGGCGGGTCATCCCCTCGGTCGCTTCCTCGATCGTGGGGAGTCCCTCGTCGGAATCCTGAGCGAGTGCCGGGGAACCGGCGAGTGCGAAGAGTACGGGGACGAGGAGAAGTCGGGCGAACCGCCGCATGGGGCCTCCGGAACGTGATACGGATTCATCGGGACGTGCGAGCCGCGCCCCCGGAGATTCGGGCGGCGCGTCGAAGGTCGCCAATGTGCCGCACCGGGCCGGCCCGCGCCACCGTGCGCGTGAGAGGTCGGGCCGCGCGTACCGGACCGAACGACGGCCGGATGGACACTAGGGCCTGTTCACGCTAAAGGGGTGCGCTCTGTTGCGTCTGAACAGGCCCTAGTTCCCGGCGGTGTCGGCAGCCGGCGGCATGGGCCTCGTGAGTGTCGCATACACCGTGTCGAGTACCTGACGGAAGAGGTCCACCGGTACCGCACCCGGAATCGGCTGACCGAGCCCCGCGATGAAGAAGGTCGGTGTGCCCCGCCCGCCCGAGTTCGCGAAGAAGGCGGTTCCGGAGGCGATCCGGGACGCATGACGGTTCTCCGCCACGCAGGCCTCGGCGGCCGCGGGGTCCCCTCCCGCCTCCTCGACGATATCCAGCAGCACCGGCATCGGATCACCGCCGGCGCGCTTCCACTCGGACTGACGCTCGAAGAGGGCGTCGCTCACCTCGGTGAAGAGGCCCTGTTCGCCGACGCACTCGCCCACCTGCGCGGCCTCGATCGCGTTCGGGAAGATGCCGAGCAGCATCGGGACGTACTTCCACCGTACCTTTCCGGTCTCCACGTACTCCTCACGGAGCGTGGGGAAGGTCTCCAGATGGAATTGACGGCAGTATCCGCAGCCGAAGTCGCTGAACTCCAGCACCTGGACCGGGGCGTCCTCCTCGCCGAAGTCGAAGCCCAGCGTGTCGAGATCGACCCGCTCGATCGGGAGGTGCTCGTTGAGGAAGTCGCTGATCGCATCCTGCGCGGGCGCCGCCGCGGACATGCGACGGGTGTCGTCCTGAGCGAGCTGCTCCCGCGACCCGAGCAGCTCGGCGGACAGACCGTCGACGCCAGAGGAGCCGGACCGGGCGCCGGCATCGCCGTCCCCACCGGAACAGGCCGCGACCGCGACTGCGAGTACGAGCGACCAGGCGAGGCGATACGTCATTGGATCTCCACAGGTATGAGCTGGCCCAGACCGGCCAGATACTGATTCAGCGTCGTGAACTGTCCCGTCACCATCAGGATGCCGAGGACCATAAGGATCACACCGGCACCCCGTTCGACCCAAGGGAGCCAGCTGCGAATCCGCTCGGCTCCGGTCAGGAACCAGTTGAATGCCAGGGCCGCCGCGAGGAAGGGGATGGCCAGCCCGAGCCCGTAGACACCGAGCAGCAGCGTGGCCTCGACCGTGGTGTGCTCGAGCCCCGCGAAGAAGAGGATCGACCCCAGCACCGGTCCGATGCACGGGGTCCATCCGGCCCCGAATGCCAGCCCCACGACGAAGCTGCCGAACAGTCCGCCGGGGTGACGCGCGAGATGAATCCTTCGCTCTCGCTGAAGCCACCCGATGGAGCGGAACGCACCGAGCAGATACAACGCGAACAGGATGATCACCGCCCCACCGATCCGCGTCATCGCCGGCAGCCACTGCGTCACGGTCTGGCCGAAGACGGACGCGGTGGCACCCAGCGTCATGAAGACGACGCCGAACCCGAGACCGAAGGCGAGCGAGTGGACGAAGGCACGGCGGCGGGTCGCCGCGGCACCTCCCTCCGCCAGCTCGTCGATCGTCACGCCGGAGACGAAGGTGACGTACCCGGGCACGACCGGCAGGACGCACGGCGACAGGAACGACAGCAGCCCGGCCACGAAGGCCAGGCCGAAGCCGACGTTGAGTTCGAGGCCCTGCATCAGGTGTGCGTCATGATCGGAGGTCGGGGGCGGGCGGTCGGGTGTGCGGAGGTCAGAAGCTGAAGTTGCGCACCAGGCGCTTCTCCGTCTCGCCCTCGAGCTCCGCCTCGACCTCGATGTACTCCTCGAGGCCGCTCCCCCTGAGCTTGCCACGGAACAGCTGATCCAGCTGGAAGACGCCCGCCGAATTGGTCATCTCGATGCACAGCTTGATCGGCCGGGTCTCACCCGGCTCGATACGGACCGCCTCGATGGCGGCGGCCGACACGGAGTGGATGCTGAGCGATCCGGCCTCGAAGGGAATCCGCGACCGCCCCTTCGCCATGTCCAGCGCGTCGGCGATCCGAACGACTCCGGCCTCGACGGTCAGGGGGCGTCCGCCCGCGCGGTGACTCGTGATCGCGTGCAGGATCTCCGACTCCATGAAGACCCGTTCCCGCGGCGTGTAGATGCCGTCGAGCAGGTCGACGAGTTTACGGCGGGCGATGAAGAGGGAGAACGACTCGTGCTCGTCGCGGTGAATCGACATCCCGATGTCGTGCAGGAGGGCACCCATCGCGACCACGATCTCCGCATCCGTCGGGTCCATGCGGTACGTCTCCACCACCGACGGCCGCACACCCGCGTCGATGAGCAGCCTGAGCATCCGCACCGCGATGTTGGTCACGATCTTCACGTGCACGGGCCCGTGGTCGGTCATGCCGAGCCGCTCGATGGCGGTGACGTTGGACGCGAGCCAGAGACCGTAGAGTTCGTCGTCCGCGTTCACCCGCTCCAGGACCGCGTGCAGCTTCGGATTGTGACGATCGGGCACGCGCATCTCGATCCGATCGGCGAATCGCCCCTCGACCGTCGGGTCCGCGGGGTGATCCCCTACATGCTCTGTCTCGAATCGACTCATCGTCTCGGCTCCTCAGGTTCGTCCGTCTCCGTCCACACCTCTTTCCACGACCCCGGGATCGCCGACACCCCGTCCATCACGACCACAGTGCCCGCGATACGGTCGTGCACGCACTGGCGGTTTCGATCCCAGAACACCTGCATGAAACCCATCAGCCCGGTCGCGATCCCGGCCGCGTAGCCTCCGGCGCGTTCGAGGGAGGGCAGCCAGGTGAGAGGCTGACCGTCCAGACGCACTACACGAATCCGCGTCGCGAGTTTTCCGACGGTGCGCCCCTTCAGGACCACGGTGGCGACCGTGAAGTAGAGCGTCCACACACCGAAAGCCGAGCCGAGCTGACCGAACACGTCGCGGACCAGCGCGAAGAATCCGGTGTCCGCTTCCTCCTCCGCGACCGCGAGATCCTCCCGCAGCTCCTCGATCCGGGCGGCGCGGCTTTCGGCGGTTCGCTCGAGCGCTCCGACGGTGTCCGACGCGAACAGCTCGACCGCGCGTCCTCGAAGCGTAGCCTCCCACACATCGGCCGGGATCATGCCGGCGGAGATCTCCACGGAATCGGGGGCGTCGCCGGCTTCGAGAGTGACCAGCGCGGCCGCCACCTCCGACGGATCGAGCGCGGCGGCCTCGGCGGTGAGCACGGAATCGACGGCGCTCGCCGACGCGGAGGGGGCCAGCCCCTCGAGCTGTCGGGCGAGCTCCGGCAGGTCGTCGAAGTCCTCGATGCCCTCGACCTGGATCCCCTGTTCCGCGAGTCCACCGATCGCCCGGTCGATCTGGGCCTCCCGGAAGTCGTCGCGGCTACCGAGCCACACCAGTCCCACGATCAGGAGGACCAGGGCCCCCAGGCATCCGATGGATCCGCGAAACATCCACGTGGACACGCGTCCGAGCTGGCCTTCGGTCCAGGAACCGGCGGGGGTCCGGAAGGCGAGCTGCAGCATGGCCAGGCCGATCACGCCCCAGAGGAAATAGCCCCACCCCGAAACGAAGGCGGTGATCAGTCCGATCACGACGAGATCGATCCCCATCGCGCCGGCGCGCCGGGCGGGCGTCGCCAGAGGCAGGCCGAGCATCTCCTCCGACACGTCGAAGGCGTCGGGCGTGACGATCGAGCGAGGATCGCGAACGTTGGTCGTCATGGTCTGTGGTGCCGGTGCAGCCGCTCCGGAAACGGTCGTGCGCGGGTTCCCAGCCTCAGTCGCCCCGGTCGATCAGGCGAGCGAGGACGAAGCCCGCCGCGGCGCCGAGGAGTGCGGTTCCGGCCAGCGTGCGAGCATCCGTTCCGAAGCCCGACGATCCGGAGAGTACCGAATCGTCGCCGCTCTCGATCCGGACGAGCGTCTCCTCCTCCTCCAGTTCGCACTCCGCGCACGTGACGATGCCCCGATCCCGCGCGGTCCGGTTCGCATACTGCATCTCGCCGCCGCATTCCGGGCAGTCGAGTCCGGCCGGCAGCGGCTCGATGAGCGCGTACAGGGCGCCCTTCGACAGGTTCAGGTCCTCGGCCAGGTCGTTCACGCTTCGGTCGGAGCCCCAGTAGAGCTCGTTCGCGTGGTCGCCGGATGCCTGCTGGGAGTTGGTCTTGGACATGGTGCTCCTCGCCCGTGAATGAGTATCTGAAGTATAGGGATTCTGGGCACGACCGTCGAAGAGTCGGGTAGCGCTGTCCGGGAAGGACGAACACCGGGGGGCACATGAGAACACGGCAACAGATCCTCGATTCGCTCGAAGTCGGCTACGTCCGTGCCCTCGAGGCCGCGAACGCGCGCGAGGACACGGCCGAGGCGACCCGCCTCGAACTGGACTTCGTGCGTGATCAGCTGCAGCTGGAGGTACTGCTCGATCTCCGGGCGCTCCTCCTTCCCGACGAACCCGCCGACGACGCGGATCCCGGTGGAAGCGTCCGGGGAATCCTCGATACCGCCGCCAAGCTCCGGAACCTGACCCGACTTCGATGAAGATCTACACCCGTACCGGCGATGCCGGCGACACCGCCCTCTTCGGGGGTGGCCGCGTATCGAAGGACCACCCGCGCGTCGCCGCGTATGGCGCCGTCGACGAACTCAACGCGGCGCTCGGCTGGGCCGCGACGCAGATCGTCGACGAACCGCTGCGGGAGCGCCTCCTCACCCTGCAGCACGACCTCTTCACGATCGGGGGCGCCCTCGCGGCGGTGCCGCGCGAGGACGGGTCCCGTCATCCGCACCTGCCCCCGCTCCCCGTCGACCGCGCGGCCGAGATGGAGGGGTGGATCGACGAGGCATCCGGCGAACTGCCCGAGCTGAGAGAGTTCGTGCTTCCCGGCGGCACCCCCGGGGCGGCCGCGCTTCATCGCGCACGCACCATCTGCAGGCGCTCCGAGCGGAAGGTCGTCCACCTGGCCCTCCACGAGGCGGTCGAGGAGGACGTGATCGTCTACCTCAATCGTCTGAGCGACCTGCTCTTCTCGATGGCGCGCCTCGCGAATCACCGTGCCGGACACCCCGACGTCACCTGGAAGAAGTGAGCGTTCGAGCGCGCGAGATGATCGCGCGTCTCGAAAGGATCTGGCCGGATGCGGGAATCGCGCCATCGGCGTGCGCATCCCTCGTCGATCGCGCGGAACGGGCGATGCAGAGCCGGAGCACCCGGTTCGCGGACGAACACCATCCGGCGTTCCTCCATCCGCTCCGGACGGCGGTGCTTCTGCTCGAAGCCGACGAGACGGACCCGCAGGCCCACACGGTCGCCCTCGAGCTGGACACGGAGGGTGGAGGCGGAGCGCCGGACCGTGCGGAAGTCCGTGCACTCCTCGCGGCACGGGCCGACGAGCGGCTCGAGATGCTGGTCCTCGCGGAGCCCTGGCTCCTCCACACCTGGCTGGCGGAGCGGCTCGACCAGATCCGACACCTGCACCTCTGGGCCGGCCCCGATCGAACGCGGACCGCACTCGAACGGGCGGAGCGCGAAGAACTGCCGCTCGCCCGCCGCGTGGGAGGACGCCTGGAGCGCGCCTGGGTCGACTGGCTGGACAAGGCACACCGATACCGCCTGGTGGAGCGTTCGGAGACCCGCCCGGTCGATGACGCGGGCGGACCCTGACGGCCCCGTCGGAGGTATTCTCGACGGCACCTCCGACGGTCTTGCGGGTGCACCGTGGTTCGTTCATCATGTTGCCGACCCCCGCCCGGACAACGACCGGTCGGGAGCCTCACCACCTGAACATTCCGGAGTTCCTTCGTGGCGTACATCATCACCGAGCCGTGCATCGATACCAAGGACGCGAGTTGCGTCGAAGTCTGCCCGGTCGATTGCATCTACGAAGCGGAGGACCAGTTCTACATCCATCCGGACGAGTGCATCGACTGCGGCGCTTGTGAGCCCGAGTGCCCCGTGCAGGCGATCTTCCCGGACACCGACGTCCCACCGGAGTGGACCAGCTTCATCGAGAAGAACCGGGAGCACTTCGGCTGATGCCGATCGTGTCCCGCCCGCTCGAACGCGGCTCCGGCGTCCTGCCGGAGCCGCGTTTTTTCGTTCTGCTCCTGGCGATCGCCGTCGGGACAGCCGCATGCACGGTCGAGCCCCGACCGATCGACGACGGTGGGTCCGAAGCGCCGACGTCCACGCTCGCCGGCGTCGAAGCCATGCTCGACGCGTCCGCGGCATCCTGGAACGCCGGCGACCTCGACGGCTTCCTCGACGACTACACCGGGGATCCGGACCTCGCCTTCGTCGGCGCCAGCGGAGTCACTCGCGGCATTGCGGAGGTCCGCGCCCGGTACGAGACGGGATACTGGAGCACGGGCGCGCCCCGCGATTCCCTGCGGTTCGAGGACATCGAGGTGCGGCCGCTGGGCGACCGCCACGCTCTGGCACTCGGTCGTTACGTGCTGTACCGGCCCGCCGGGTCGGGAACGCCCGAAGACACGGTCACCGACCCGAACGCGGCCGGTCGCGGCGATGGAGCCGCGGACGGTGAGACGGTGACGTCCACCGGGTGGTTCTCGCTGGTTCTCGGACTGGACGACGGCCGCTGGCGAATTCTGCACGACCACACGTCGGAGCTGACGACCAACTGACTGGAAGGGGGCGCGACATGAACCCGGACATGAACCCGGCGGTACGTGACGGCGACCCCGCCGCCCTCACGCGGGCGCTCGTCGCGATCGAGTCGATCAACCCCGTGCTCGAGCCCGGAGGGTCGGGGGAGGAAGCGATTTCCCGATTCGTCGCCGATCTGCTGATGGAGTGGGGACTCGACTCCGTTCGGAGCGAGTGCGCCCCCGGTCGGTTCAACCTCCGCGCCGGCCTGGGGCAGGGCGACGGGCCCACCCTGCTGCTGAACGGGCACCTGGACACCGTGGGCGTCGATGGAATGACGGTCGATCCCTTCGGCGGGGCCGTGGTTCGGGAGACGGGGGAAGAGCGGATGACCGGTCGAGGCGCCTGCGACATGAAGGCGGGCCTCGCGGTGATCCTCGCGACCGCGTACCGACTGCGGGACGCCGACGTCCCGGGTCGCCTGGAGCTCCTCTTCACCGCCGACGAGGAACACGCCTCCCTCGGAATGCAGGCCGCCGTGAAGGAGGGAGTCGAAGCCGATTTCGCGATCGTCACGGAGCCCACCTCCCTTGCGGTGATGCCGGCCCACAAGGGGTTCTCATGGGTTCGGGCCCGGGTGGCGGGGCGCGCGGCACACGGCTCGCGTCCCGACGTGGGCATCGACGCGATCCGGTCGGCAGCGCGATTTCTGACCGCACTCGACGGTCTGGAAGCGCGTCTCGATGCGGCGCCCGCGCACCCACTGCTCGGCCACGGATCCCTGCACGCGGGCACGATTTCCGGGGGGCAGGCCCCCTCGGTATACCCCGAGCTGTGCGAAGTCCGGCTGGAGCGTCGAACGCTTCCCGGGGAGGACCCGCGCGCCTTCGAGGCAGAACTCGCCGACGTGGTGGCGGCGGTTCGGAGCGAACACCCCGACGTCTCCGTCGAACTGGAGACCGAGCTCGTGCGGGACGGCTCCGACGTGTCGCCGGATCACCCCGGGGTCGCGATGCTGCTCGACACCCTCGAAGCGGATGGACTGCCGCGACGGGTGGAGGGGATGACGGCGTGGGTGGATGCCGCCTTCCTCAACGCCGCCGGAATCCCCTCGATATGCTTCGGCCCCGGCTCGATCGAGCAGGCCCACTCGGCGGACGAGTGGGTGTCCCTGCAGGAGATCGAGCGCGGGGCCGAAGTCCTCACGCGGTTCGCGCGAGGCTTTCTGAGAGTCCGGCGCTAGCGGCTCGTCACCACGATGGCGCCGGACGTCTGCCCCATGCCGTACTCACGCTGTGCCTCTCGCGGCTCCAGGTAGCGCGCCTCGGCGACGGAGGAGACGAGAATCGTGCGAAGCTCGCTCGTCCCTCCGAGCTCGCGGCCGTCGAGCCAGACCTTCACCTGGTCCTCGCCACGGGTCCGGAGCCACTGGCGACGCTCCGTCTGGATCGCATCGTAGAGCGTGCTTCCCGCGAAGGGAGTGAGCATCTCGGCAGTCAGCACGTCACCGGCACCGGGGGCGGAGCCGCCGCCCTGCATGGCGGCATTGGTGCCGGGTGCGCACGCACCAATGACCAGCAGAAGTGCGAACAGGGGAATGGAAAGACGTCGCATGAATCCTCCGTAGGAGTCGTGAACCCCACGTCGTCGTGGGAAGGTCGGTTGAATCACACCTCTCGCGCGTGAAGCGTTGAGGTGCGTACATGAAGTCGCAGGCCGTACACAATTCAGGAGAAGCCGCCGCGATGCAAGGCCACGCATCGGGTTCCCCGGACCGCGAGCTGCTGGTTCTCGGGCGGATCCGGACGATGGACCCGTCGACACCCGCCGTGCGAGCCATGGCCGTTCGGGACGGCGTGATCGCTGCTCGGGGCACCCGGTCCGAGGCAGCAGGCATGCTGTCCTCCGACGCACCGGTGCTGGACGTGGGCGAGCGCCTCGTTCTGCCCGGGCTGATCGATGCGCACGCCCATCTGGTGGACGGCGGACTTTTCCTTGCGGCCCTGGACCTCGACGGGGTCACATCCAGGAGCCAGTGGGACGCGCGTGTTTCGGCGCACCTCGATACCCATGAGGGAGCCTGGGTGACGGGGGGTGGGTGGGATCACGAGCGTTGGGGCGGGCGCCTGCCCGATCGAGCGTGGCTCGATACCCACACCGGCACGCGACCGGCGCTGCTGATGCGATCGGACCTTCACATGGCGCTCGCGAGCAGCGCCGCCCTGACTCGTGCGGGAATCGATCGGGACGGACGGACCGCCGATCCGGACGGGGGGCAGATCGTTCGCCGCGAGGACGGGACGCCGACCGGGGTCCTGCGCGACACCGCGATCGAGCTGGTGACGGCACACATGCCGGCGCCCGAACCGGCGGAGCTCCGCGCGGCCGTGGAGCGAGCGGTCGCTCACGCACATCGACACGGCGTCACCCAGATCCACGACATGGGAGAGCTCCCCCCCTCGTGGCGTGACCTCGACATCCTCGAGGCCATCGACGCCGAGGGTCTTCTGAGCCTGCGTGTCTCCGTCGCGACACCTGTGGGGGACTGGAGCCGGCTCGCCGACCGCATCGCCTCCCGTGGACGGGGCGGAGAGTTTCTTCGCTGGGGCGGCGTGAAGGGGTTCGTCGACGGAAGTCTGGGCGCGGGGACGGCCCGCTTTCACGAGCCCTTCGACGACCTGCCGGACAGCCGCGGGCTGGTCGTGAACGACCCCGACCAGCTGAGATCGGACATCGAGAGCGCCTGGGACGCAGGCATCCAGCCGATCGTGCACGCCATCGGCGATGCTGCCGTGGACTGGCTCGTCGACGTGTTCGAGGGTCTCGGGCCCGTCCGGGGCGATCTTCCACCGCCGAGAATCGAGCACGCCCAGCACCTCGGTCCCGACACCGCCGAACGGATGGCACGGTCGGGTGCGATCGCCTCGATGCAGCCGGTCCACCTCGTCGCGGACGCCCCATGGCTCGAACGGAGGCTGGGAGTCGAGCGCGCGAGTCGGTCCTACGCCATCCGTACGCTCGCCGAGGCGGGCGTTCCGCTCGCCTTCGGCAGCGACTGGACCGTCGCACCCCTCGACCCGCTGGTCGGCATCCGTGCCGCGGTCGAGCGGCGCGGCGTGGACGGGACGGTGTTCGAGACGGACGAGGCGATCGGCTGGGAGCAGGCGCTCGCCGGCTACACCCGAGGTGCCGCGGCGGCGGCGGGCTTTCGTGACCGGACCGGAATTCTTGCGCCCGGGGCGTGGGCGGACTTCGTCGTTCTCGAAGAAAACGAGCCGCTCGACGCGTATGATGGGTCGTACGAAGGGCTGGGCGACGCGCGAGTGGCGCGCACCTTCGTCGGAGGAGCGCAGGTGTATCGACGGGAGACGGGATGAACGAGGAAAAGAGGGGAGCCGCCGGAAGCCGCTCGAGCGAGCGGGACCGGGAGGCGGTGATCGATCGGCTGTCCGACGCCTTCGCCGACGACCGCCTCGGGATGGAGGAGTTCGAGCGACGGCTCGAGTTGGCGCACCGGGCGGAGACCTCCGAAGAACTCACGGAGCTCCTTGCCGACCTGCCACGTGAGGCGGCCCCCGTGGCGCGGCGACCCGATCCGGTTCCGAGCCACCCCTCCACACCCCGTCCACCCGCGCCTGTGCGGGTCCCCGAGAAGTCGCTCGTGGCCGGCGTCCTCGGGGGCGGCGACCGGAGTGGCGGCTGGGTACCGGCCCGGAATACCACCGCCATCGGCGTCATGGGAGGCGTGAGTCTGGACCTCCGGGAAAGCCCCTTGGCGTCCGGCGTGACCGAGATCGAGTGCTACACGCTGATGGGCGGGATCGACATCATCGCGCCCCCCGGCGTGCACATCGAATGCAACGGGATCGGGTTCCTGGGCGGATTCGAGTACCGGCAGGAGGAGCCGCCGATGGATCCGGACGCACCCGTTCTCCGCATCAGCGGCTTCGCCGTGATGGGGGGCGTGAGCGTGTCGGTGCGGGAGCCCGGCGAGAGCGCGGGTGACGCGAAGCGCCGACGCCGCGCCCTCAGAAAGGAGCGGCGCCGGGCTCTGCGCAGAGGAGACTGATCGGGGCGCCGATCAGCAGTGCTCGGCGTACGCCTCCTGCAGGCCCGCCGCGATCTGCTGCGGCGTGCTCCCCTCGATCTGGTGACGCTCCATCATCCAGACCAGCTCCTGGTCCTTGAACAACGCCACCGCCGGCGAAGAAGGCGGGTAGCCCGTGATGTACTGGCGTGCGCGCTCGGTCGCCTCGAGATCCTGACCGGCGAACACCGTGGTGAGCAACTCGGGCTTCGGCCCCTCCTGCAGCGACAGGTACACGCCGGGACGGGCCGCGCCGGCGGCACAGCCGCAGACGGAATTCACGACCAGGAGCGTCGTCCGGGTCTCGCTTCCGAGCACCTCGTCGACGTCCTCGGCGGAGCGGAGTTCCTTGAATCCGATGCGCACCAGGTCCTCTCGCATCGGGGCAACCAGCATCTCGGGGTACGGCATATGCCTGTCTCGTTCTTCCAGTGGGCGTATCTGCTTCGTGAACGCGTTCGTGAACGCGGCCCGGGCGGGCATCGGTTGCCGCCGGCGCGCACGCCCTAGAAGATAGCATGTCTGCCCCGCCGGGACCGCAGCCCCCCTGATGACACAGCCGATGCCTCGTCCAGCCACCCTTCGAACCGCCCCGATCCTCGCCTCTCTGCTGGTCGGCGCGATCCTCCTGGCGGCGTGCTCCACTCCGGACGACGGCGAACCCGGTCGGGATGATCCGCCCGGGTCGACGTCGGAGACGGTGGAGTCCGTCCCCAACGCGGTCAGGGCGGGGAATCCCGCCGGTGAGGCCATGCTCGACCCGGACGGCCCCCGCCTCGCCTATCCGACAGCGGGCCTCACGGACACGCTGCCGGGATCGGCATGGACGGTCGCGGACTGGGAGATCTTCCGGGATGCCGTGACCACGGCGACCGATGCCGAGGTCGCCGAGCTCCCGCTGGGCGACGCCGTGGGGCGCGTCGGCTCGCTGTTCGTCGGGTGGCCCTACACGCCCCAGACGCTGGAGGCGCCGTGGATCGAGGCCGCCGCGGCCGGAGCGCCCATGGACGGGTCCCTCGAGCGGCTGGTCATCAACCTCCGGGAGTTCGACTGCGTCTCCTTCGTCGAGAACGCCCTCGCGCTCACGTGGTTCGTGCGCACGCACGGAACCGGCCTCCTCGACGATCCGGAGACCGCCCGCTCGACCTACGAGGATCTCATCGTCTCGCTGCGGTACCGGGACGCCACCGTGGACGGCTACGCCAGCCGACTCCACTACTTCACCGAGTGGCTCGGCGACAACGCGCGGCGCGGGTCCCTCGAGCTGATTCACCCGGATCTCGATCCCGCCCTCGACGACGAGCCGATCGACTTCATGACCACCCATGTCGAGGCGTACCCCGCGCTGGCCGACGATCCGGAGACGGTCGAGCGGATCCGGCGGATGGAGGCCCGGCTGAATGCGGACCTGCCCCGGCCCTGGGTGCCCGGTGACCGGATCTCAGGGGTGTCAGACCGGATCCGAACCGGCGACGTGATCGCCGCGACCTCGACGGTCGAGGGCCTCGATGTAGCGCACACCGGTATCGCGATCCGGCTCGACGGTGAGATCCACCTGATGCACGCCCCGCTGGTCGGATCGGAAGTCCAGATCTCACCCGTGCCGCTGGCGGATCGTATCGCGCGCATCGAGGGGCAGGACGGCATCCTGGTGGCGCGTCCGCTCGAGCGCTGAGCGACGCGGGCGTGGCCGGACCGGGCGCTGTTCAGCCGAAGGCGATCGGCAACAGGACCACCGCCATGACCGTCACCACCACGACGGCGAGCAGGTTCATCCACACGCCCGCCTTCACCATGTGGCGGATCTCGAGGTAGTCGGCACCGAAGACGATCGCGTTCGGCGGCGTCGCGACCGGCAGCATGAACGCCATCGACGCGGCCAGCCCGGCCGTAACCATCAGCGGAAGCGCGGGCGTACCCATGGCCGCCGCGGCGCCCACCAGCAGCGGCATCGCCAT
>DATFJS010000178.1:0-3195 GCA_035269045.1 Longimicrobiales bacterium
CCGAGCCGTACCGCCGGGCGACATAGTCTTCGAGAATCCCCTTGAACTCGTCCACCAGCCCTTCGCCCTTCAGCGTCACGGAATGTTCGCCGTCGACATAGACGGGCGCCTTGGGCTCCTCGAAGGTGCCGGGCAGCGAGATCCCGAGGTTGGCGTGCTTGGACTCGCCGGGTCCGTTCACGACACAGCCCATGACCGCCACGTCGAGTTCCTCCACGCCCGGGTACTTCTCCCGCCAGACGGGCATCTGCGCGCGGATCCACCCCTGGATGTCCTCGGCCATCTCCTGGAAGAAGGTCGAGGTCGTACGACCGCACCCGGGGCACGACGTGACCTGCGGCTCGAACGCGCGGATCGCGAGCGACTGGAGGATCTGCTGGGCGACCCGGACCTCCTCGGCACGGTCGCCGCCGGGACGCGGCGTGAGCGACACGCGGATGGTGTCACCGATTCCGTCCATGAGCAGGGGGCCGAGCGCAGCCGTGGTCGCGACGATTCCCTTCGCGCCCATCCCCGCCTCGGTCAGGCCGAGGTGAAGCGGATAATCGGAGCGCGGCGCGAGCATGCGGTACACGCGGATCAGATCGGGAACGACCGACACCTTCGCTGAAAGGATGATGTGATCGTGCCCAAGTCCCACCTCCTCCGCCAGTTCGGCGGATCGCATCGCGCTCTGGCAGATCGCCTCGAGCATGACTTCCTTCGCCCCCTTAGGATTCTCGGAGGCGGCGTTCTCGTCCATGAGCTCGGTGAGGAGTCGCTGATCGAGCGAGCCCCAGTTGACCCCGATCCGGACCGGCTTGTCGTTCTCGATCGCGACTTCGACGATCTTCGTGAAGTTCTCGTCCCGGCGACTGGTGCCGACGTTGCCCGGGTTGATCCGGTACTTGGCGAGCGCCCTGGCGGTCTCCGGGTACTTCGTGAGCAGGATGTGCCCGTTGTAATGGAAGTCCCCGACGATCGGGACATCGAGGCCCGCGTCGTCCAGCCGCTGAACGATCTCCGGCACGGCCTTCGCCGACGGCTCGTTGTTCACCGTGACGCGAACGATCTCGCTGCCCGCGAGAAACAGATCCGCGACCTGCTTCGCGGTCCCCTCCGCGTCGGCGGTGTCCGTGTTCGTCATCGACTGCACGCGCACGGGGTTGTCGCCGCCGGTCCAGACGCCACCGATGTCGACGGCGACGCTCTTTCGTCGAGGCCAGATGCTCACGTGATCAGGTCGGGTTGGAGTCGAGATCCAGAGGTCGGATATCCGCCGAATGAGAACCCCGAGGGCGTTCCAGGGGTTCACCTTCACGCAGACCCGATCAACCTAGTCGGGGGCGCCGCGCCGCGGCACCCGACCCACATCATACCGGAGCACCGCATGGCCGACGTCCGCATCACCGTATCCGACAACGGATCCCTCAAGGTCGAGGGCGAGATCGACCTCCTCGACGCCGAGGGCAACGCGCTCCCGACCCGCGAGGGCAAGCCGATCTACCTGTGCCGGTGCGGCCAGAGCGAGAACAAGCCGTTCTGCGACGGACGCCACAAGCTCGCCGACTGGGATCCGACCCTGGCGTCGTGACCAACCAGGCCGCGACCCCGGAGACGACCCCGACGTGGCGGCGCGTGCTGCGCGCCGTCGAGGTCGTCTTCTGGATCGCGGTGGCGCTCTTCGTCATCGAGCGCCTGGGCCCGCAGCTGTCGGCCTGGACCGGCATCGGCCCGATCGAAGGGTCGGTGCCGGAGTGGTCGCTGACCACGCTGGAAGGCGAGCGACTGACCTCGACGGACCTGTCCGGTGAGGTCGTCGTCGCCAATTTCTGGGCGACGTGGTGCGGGCCCTGCCGGCTCGAGATGCCGGTCCTCCAGAAGCTGCATGAGCAGTACGGCGACGAAGGCGTGCGCGTCATCGGCTTCTCGGGGGACGCCGGGGGTGCCGATCGCGTGCGTGAATGGCTGGCGGAGCGGGAGATCGACTACCCCATCGGGTTCGCGACGCCGGACGCTCGGCGAGCCTTCGGAGGGATCGGCGCCTTCCCGACCACCTTCGTGATCGGCGCCGACGGCGTGGTCCGGCATCGGGTGGTCGGATACTTCGCCGGCCCCGCCATGCGGGCAGCGGTGGAGCGGGCGCTCGAGGAGCGCGCGCCGGAGGACCGAGAGACGCTAGCCCCCCTGCCCTGAGGCCGGCCGATGCCCTGGGGACTCCTCGCCGACGTCGTCCTTCTGCTGCACGCGCTCTTCGTGGTCTTCGTCGCCGCGGGAGGGCTCCTGGTCCTGCGATGGGTGCGCGTCGCGTGGCTGCACGTGCCCTGCGCGGCCTGGGGAGCGTGGATCGAATTCACCGGCGGCACCTGTCCGCTGACACCGCTCGAGAACGAATTCCGGCGACGGGCCGGGCAGCTCGCCTACGAGGGAGGCTTCATCGAGCACTACGTGACGGCCTTTCTCTACCCGGGCGGCCTGACGCGGGACATCCAGATCGGCCTCGGCGTCGCCGTGCTGATCGTGAACGGAATCATCTACTGGGTCGTTCTCCGACGTCGACGCGACCAGGCACCGACGCCTGGCTAGGGCCCGGCGTACAGCGGAAACGTCACCGCCAGCGCCCATGCGAATGCCACGGCATTCCCCAACCCCGCGACGAGCGGTGACCCGGTGCTTCGGTACACCCAGCGGCTGAAAAGCCCGTGCACGAGGAAGAAGACGAGTACGATCGGTACGATGAGGATGAGGAAGAACAGTCCCTCGAAGTCGAGCGCGACGGCTCCCCCCAGGGACAGGAGAAAGAGGAGCTTCGTCGCAGGGTAGCTCCCGCGCCTCGCATCCGGACCGCGCGTCAGCCACTCGTCGGCGAGGAAGTACGGGATCGTCCCGACGAGGACCACGCCCAGCAGCGCGAGGCGCCCCGGCGTCGGCATGAAGGAGGTGAAGAAGCGGTCGAGCGGCCATGCGATCGCGAGCAGAAAGAAGGTGACCATCCCCGCGGACCCCACGAGCACCCTCGGACCCCCTCCCGGGCCCGCGCCCCCGGGGGCGCGGAGCCCGCTGATCTCGACGATCTCCGCCAGCCCGGGCCGCCCTGCCGTCCACCAGAGAAGTCCGCCCGACAGGACGCCGTAGAGGAAGAAGTGCACGGCGAGGTAGTCCCCCACCACGACCGGCAGGAACGACGTCGGGAGAATCCGGAGGATCAGGGGGGTG
>DATFJS010000179.1:0-3394 GCA_035269045.1 Longimicrobiales bacterium
CCCGGGCGCCCGCGCCGGGCAGCCGACGATCAGAGCGAGCAGCCGCCTCGCAGCATCCGGGGCGTGACCGATACGGGTGCGGCAGTATCCGGTCGGAGCGTCACCATCAGCCACCCCGTCTGATTTCCCCCTCCGGGGACGCGCAGCCGCCAAAAATTGTCGGGCGCCTCCCGGTCCGGGGCGAACCGTGGCTGGTCGAAGAGGCAGGAGTGGGTGTCGCCCTGCAGCAGGAGTACCGGCCCGTCGAACCCCAGAACGCTTCTCTCGAGCGACTGAAGGAAGTGCTGGAAGGGAGCGGCCTGCGCGCCCCGCGCGGCCATGTCGAATCGCACGTCGGCGTGCGCTGCGATCACGACCGCGTCGGCAGCGATTCGCTCGGCCTCCGCGAAGGTCGCCTCGACCCAGGCAGTCACGGCGGCCTCGCGCCGCTCGACCTCCGCGTCGTCGGCCGCGGTCCTCCCGTCGAAGCCCTCGCGCGCGTTGTCGGAGCCGACCACGTGGGCCGTCGCGAACACCACGTTGTCATGGACCCAGCGGAGGTTCTCGACGAACTCGCCGTGCGGGTCGCCGTCCTGCGCCTGTGACACCGCGCTGTCCGGCAGCGGCAGCGCGTCCCCGCCGATGTAGAACGCGTCCCGCAGGAACGTGAGGCGCTCCAGCGGATCGCCCCCGGCCCGGTGGCAGTCGGTCCATTCGTTGTCGCCCGGCGTGAACACCATGGGCGCGTCGAAGCCGCGGTAGAGGTCCCGCCTGCCGACGATGATCGCGTCCGTGCACGCATCGCCCCCCGCCTTGATATCGCCCACGTGGATCACGAAGGGGACGCCCGTCTCGTTCACCTCCGCGACGAGGCCCGGGAAGGTGGCGACGTCCCGCTCCGTGTATGGCTGGTCGCCGAACACGACGAAGGAGACGCCGTCGGGGGGCGCGACCGGGGGCAGATCGGTGACATCCGAACAGGCCGCGGCCACGAGCCATGCAGAAAGGATCGAAACACCGAGCCGGACCCTCACTCGACCAGCCTGACCCGATACATCACCGGCCACCACTTCCCCGTGAGGTAGAAGGTATCTGTCGCCGGGTCGTGCGCGATCCCGTTCGGCACCTCCTCCGCCGCGCCCACGAACTCCGGGGGCACGAGCGCCGCGAGGTCCCAGGCCGCGACGACCTCACCGGTCGCGGTGTCGATCTTGATGAGGTCGTTCGTCTGGTAGACGTTCGCGTAGATGTGCGGTCCCACGCACTCGAGTTCGTTCACCTGGAACACGGCGCTCCCGTCCCGTTCGACTCGGAGCTGGCCGGTCGACGCCAGCGTCTCCGGGTCGCGGGCGAACATGACCGAGCCCCCCGACGTGGTCCACAGCGTCTTGCCGTCGAAGCATGCGCCCCATCCGTCGCCCGGGAACTCGAGCGTGTCGGGTGCGGAGAGCGACGTGTCGTACGACAGCGCGATGCGCTCGCGCCAGGTGAGCTGGAGCAGGCGGTCCCCCACCCGGGCGAGGCCCTCCCCGAAGTGCTCGTCCCCGAGATCCCACCGGGCCAGGATCTCCCCCGTCGCGGGGTCGACGCGCCGTACGTCGGACTCGCCGTACTTCCCGGTGCTCTCGTAGAGAACGCCGTCCTCGAAGAGCAGGCCCTGCGTGTACGCCTCGGGATCGTGCGGAAGGCGCTCGAGCACCTCGACGGAGCCGGTGGGAAGCTCTCCACCGCAGGACGCGAGGAGAAACGCGCCGAGGAGGGCACAGAGGGACGAACGGATATCGAATCGGGGCATGGATCGGTACAGGGGGAGCGTGGATCGAGCGGCAAAGAACACGATGCGCCGGACGTCCCGCGCGCGCTACCTCCCCCGGCGAGCCGGGGGTCGAGCGGATCCCGCCCTCGACTGGCGGATCGCCGGCGGGGGAACCACCATGCCGCCTCCCGTTCATCCAATCTGGAGCCGTCATGCCGCGCACCGCCCTGACCAGCCCGACCGCCACCGCTGTCGGCCCGTATTCCCATGGCGTCGTCTCCGGCCGCCACGTCTTCTGCTCCGGTCAGACACCGATCGACCCCGACACCGGTGAGCTGCACACCGGGGGGGTCCGGGCCCAGACGAACCAGTGCTTCGATCACCTCTTCGGCGTGCTCGCCGAAGCCGGGCTGGGGCCCGATCACGTGATCAAGGTGAACGTCTACCTGACGGACATGGACGACTTCACCGAGATGAACGCGGCCTACGAACACCGCTTCGCGGCACCCTACCCCGCCCGTACCACCGTCGCGGTCGCCGGCCTGCCCCTAGGTGCCCGCGTGGAGATCGAGCTTGTGGCGGAGCGCTGAGCCCGCCTACTCGTCCGAGACGTAGGCGAGCGACACGATACGCCACCGGCCGGCGTGACGGATCAGCGTGAAGGCGTCGATTCCGCTCCACTCCATGAGCTCGTCGGGGCTGCCGAAGCGTGCGTCGTACCGCGACCAGGCGGTCGCGAGATCGCCGCTCACCCGGATATCGACGTCGGTCATCCGCTCCTCGAAGATCGGCTGACTGCCCGGCCCGTCCGGGGCCTGCTCCACGAATTCCGGGATGGTACTGATCTGCAGGGCCGGCGTGGCCTCCGGCGCCGGCATCCACACCGTGCTCATCGTCGCGCCCTCGTGGAAGTGGGACGCGAAGGCGTCCCAGTCGCGCGCGCTGAAGTCCGCGTAGTACTGCTCGAGCGCCGCGCGAACGACCTGCTCTTCGGGGCCGAGTTCGCCCGAGGTGTCCGACGGTCCGTCGGGGGTCGGTGAGCAGGCCGTGACGAGGGCCAGAAGCACGAGGTGGATCGGGAGGCGGCGCATTGAAGACTCCGACCGGCGGGTGAGACAGCGGACCCTCCCGTACATCCGGAGGGTGCAGTGGGAACATGGTGAGCGCGGGACACGCGCGCACCACCTCCCCCCGTTCGGCTACCTGACGCCGCCCGGTCCCCGACCCTGGCCACGAGATCCCCGCTTCAAGTCGCGGCGCTGTGCGAGGGCGGCCCGCTCCAGCTTCTTCCACCGCTTCCGCGCATCCGACCCGGCGACAGGCCCCGCGCCGCGGACCTCCCTGGGCGTCGTCACGGGACCGTACCGAGGTGTGTAGCCCTGCTCTGGCGCATACCGCTGTCCATTCGCCGGCTGGGACCGGTATGCCGGCCCGTACCCACCCTCGTACCCGTATCCCGGCTCGTATCCCCCGTATCCGTACCCCGGATCGTAGGGGCCGTGGTACCGGTCCGAGCAGCGGAACGGCGGCGGCTGGTGCCCCGGCGGTCGATTCGGATACCACACACGGCACTCGCCCGGGCCCGGCAGGTGACCGGGAGGGATCCGCACGCCTCGGCGGACGTGGACCGGATACCGTGAGCGGGGACCGTGGTACCGG
>DATFJS010000180.1:0-2566 GCA_035269045.1 Longimicrobiales bacterium
ACCTGATCCGCGGCCCCGAGTTCCTCCCACCCGAGCTCCCACACCTCGTCCGGGTCGGAAAGGCGGTAGAGGTCGAGGTGGACGAGCTCGCCCCCGCTCGGCAGGGGGTAGCGAAAGAGGAGGTTGAAGGTGGGCGACGGAATCGCCTTCTCCACCCCGGCGCCGCGGGCGATCGCACGAGCCAGCACCGACTTCCCCGCGCCGAGCGGCCCCCGGAGACAGAGGAACACCGGCCCCTTCACCTGCCGGCCGATGGTACGGCCCCAGCGGACGAGATCGTCTTCGACGAGATGCATGCGCGATCGGCTGCGAGTCGAATGGAGGAGGGGTGTGGAGTGCGGGCCCGCGCCGGCGAACCTGTCCTCGCTGCCAAGCTGGGGCCGGGCCGGCGCGCGCACCACCCCCGCCGTGGACGCTTCGAGGCGGATCGGGGTATCTTCCCCCTCAGATGTCGGCGGGTGCCCGGAGGATCCGCACCCGGCCCGACAACGCTCCCAACCCGTCACGACCAACGATGGCCACACGCTCACTCGTATTCGCTCTCTCTGCACTCCTCGCGCTGCCGTTCGCCACGTCCGCCCAGGTGGACACCGGTCAGGCGGCCTTCGGTGAGCAGACGCTGAAGCCCGGCGACGTGGTGCAGCTCGCGATCTGGCGGGAGCCGGACTTCTCCGGTGAATTCACGGTGGACGAGGCGGGCTTCGTGACGCTTCCGCGCCTCGGCGAGATCCGCGTGATCGAGTTCACCTCGGCCGAACTCCAGGCGGAACTACTGACCCGTTTCCAGCAGTTTCTCCGGAATCCGTCGATCGAGATCCGTATCCTGAAGCGCGTGCGCATCCTGGGATCGGTACGCGAGCCGGGCCTGTACCCCGTGGACGCGACGATCTCGATCGCGGACGCACTCGCTCTGGCGGGCGGCGTCACGCCGGACGGCCGGCAGGATCGGATCGAGCTTCGGCGTGCGGGCGAGACGGTGGTCGCGGAACTCGACGCCAATCAGCTGCTCGCCAACACCCCACTCCGCTCCGGAGACCAGCTCTTCGTGCCACAGCGTTCCTGGTTCAGCCGCAACACCAACGTGATCGCGGCCGGGATCGGCGCGGTCGTGACGCTCATCGTGGCGGCGACGCGCTGAGGACGGATCTTCCACCCCGGCGCCGCGGGGGGTCAGCTCTCCTGCAGCTGCTTCTCCTGCAGCTCGCGGATCTGATCGCGAAGTGAGGCCGCTCGCTCGAAGTCGAGCGACTCGGCGGCCTGCTTCATCTCCTCGTTGAGAATCTTCAGCGCCTCCTCGATCTCGATCTCGTCGGCGTACTCGGCGACCTGCTCCGCCACCTTCGACGTCTTCTCGCCCCGGGCGTCGGCGATACGGGTCGAGAACTGGATCTCGTCGATCGACTTCCGGATCGTCTCCGGGGTGATGTCGTGCTCCTCGTTGTGCGCGATCTGGATCTCTCGACGGCGCTCCGTCTCGTCGATCGTCGCGCGCATGGACCGCGTGATCCGGTCGGCGTAGAGAATCGCCGCCCCGTTCACGTTTCGTGCGGCCCGACCGATCGTCTGGATGAGGGACCGGGTGTTGCGGAGAAACCCCTCCTTGTCCGCGTCCAGAATCGCCACCAGCGACACCTCCGGCAGGTCGAGGCCCTCGCGGAGCAGATTGATCCCGACCAGCACGTCGATCTTGCCGAGCCGCAGCTGACGCAGGATGTCCATCCGCTCGATCGAGTCGATGTCGGAGTGCATGTACCTGACGCGCACGCCCACCGAGTGGAGGTACTCGGAGAGGTCCTCCGACATCCGCTTGGTGAGCGTCGTGACGAGCACGCGCTCGTTGCGCTTCTCCCGCTTGCGAATCTCGTCCAGCAGGTCGTCCACCTGCCCCTTCACCGGGCGAACCTCGACCGTAGGATCGACGAGTCCGGTGGGACGGATGATCTGCTCGACCACCACGCCACCCGCCTTTTCCAGCTCCCAGTCGCCCGGCGTCGCGGTCACGTAGATCGCCTGGTTCACCAGGGTCTCCCACTCCTCGAACTTGAGGGGCCGGTTGTCGAGCGCCGACGGCAGCCGGAAGCCGTGATCGACGAGGGTGATCTTCCGGGCGCGGTCGCCATTGTACATGCCGCCGATCTGCGGCACGGAGACGTGGCTCTCGTCCACCACCAGGAGGAAGTTCTCCGGGAAGTAGTCGAAGAGGCAGGCCGGGCGCTCGCCCTCCTGACGCATCGACGTGTAGCGGGAGTAGTTCTCGATGCCCGGGCAGGTCCCGATCTCGAGCATCATCTCGATGTCGAAGTTGGTTCGCTGCTCGATCCGCTGCGCCTCCAGCAGGCGTCCCTCGAGCTGGAATTTCTTCACCTGCCGGTCCAGCTCCTCCCGGATGAGCGGCACCATCTGCTCGATCGTGCGCCGGCGTGTGACGTAATGGGACGCCGGGTAGATCGCCGTTCGCTCCAGACGCGTGATCGTCTCGCCGGTGATCGGATCGAAGCGCGTGATGCGGTCGACGTCGTCCCCCCACAGCTCGATCCGGACCCCCTGCTCGTCGTAGGCGGGGTGG
>DATFJS010000181.1:0-9216 GCA_035269045.1 Longimicrobiales bacterium
TCCGCGATCCGATTCATTCCCGCCACCAGCTGGTCCAGGTCCCGCTCCACGACGAAGTCCACACCCTGATCCTTGAAGGCCTCGACCGGCCCGGGGGCTCCCGGACCCAGCCGGCCGAGGAGGCCGCGGATGCTCCGCCCCGTGAGGTCGGGATTCTGCTCCGACCCGGACAGCGCGAACTCCTTCTCGATGATGCGCTGGGTCAGGATGAACCAGGAATAGGCGTGCCCGGTCCGCACGATGTGCTCGAGGGTCGAGAGGGTGTCGAAGCCCGGCAGGCAGGGCACGGGCAGGCGGTTGCCCTCCGCGTCGAGCCAGAGAGACGAGGGCCCGGGAAGGATGCGGATCCCGTGGCCGGTCCAGATCGGATCCCAGTTCTCGATGCCCTCGCAGTAGTGCCACATTCGATCCGGGTGGATCAGGCTCCCGCCCGCCTCCGTGACGACGTCCAGCATCGCCCCGTCCACATGGTCCGGGACCCCGGACAGCATGCGCTCCGGCGCGGGCCCGACCCGCTCGACCGGCCACTGCCGCCGCACCCGGGTCTGGTCGGCGCCGATGCCTCCGGACGACACGATCACGGCCGGCGCGCGCAGCTCGAACTCGTCCACCACCGTGCGCGAGGTGGGCGCACCCCGCGGCGCATCGTCCTCCTCGAGGACCTCCCCCCGTACGCCGCGCACCCGGTCGCCGTCCCGGAGAAGGCCGGTCACCCGATGCCGGAAGCGGAAGGCGAGCCGTCCGTCCGCCTCGGCGCCACGAGCGCGCGCCGCGAACGGCTCGACGAGTCCCGGCCCCGTGCCCCACACCACGTGGAAGCGCGGTACCGAGTTCCCGTGTCCTCCGGCCAGTCCCCCGCCCCGCTCCGCCCAGCCGACGACCGGGAAGAAGCGAACGCCCATCGCGTGGAGCCAGGAGCGTTTCTCGCGATGCGCGAAGTCGACGTACGCCTCCGCCCACGCCCGCGGCCATCGATCCTCCGGACGATCGAAGCCCGCCGTCCCCAGCCAGTCCTGCCAGGCGAGCTCCCGCGAGTCGCGAATGCGCATCCGTCGCTGCTCGGGCGAGTCGACCAGAAACAGACCTCCGAACGACCACCAGGCCTGGCCGCCGAGGTTCGCCTCGGACTCCTGGTCCACCACGACGACCCTGCGGCCCGCGTCGGCCAGCTCCCCCGCCGCCGCCAGGCCCGCGAGACCCGCACCCACGATGATCGCATCCGCCTGATCGCTCATGCGCGCATCATACGATCGGGACCGCGTGCACCGCGAATCGACGCGGAGGTTCTCGTCCCCGGATTGCGCGTGTCCGCCTCGACCCATCCATTGATCCCCATGAATGCACTCATCTTTCAGGGCATCGAACGGATCGTCCACGAGACCGTTCCGGACCCCGAGCTGATCGACGAGCGGGACGCCATCGTGAAGGTCGAGGTCGCGGGCCTGTGCGGCTCCGATCTCCATCCCTACTTCGGGCGGGAAACGGGCCTCGACCCCGGTACGGTCATGGGGCACGAGTTCGTCGGCGAGGTCGTCGCGCTCGGCCCGGAGGCGAAGCGACGCCTCGAGGACGATCTTCCGGGTCATCCGGTCTTCCGTGTGGGTGACCGCGTCGTCGCACCCTTCACGACCAACTGTGGGACCTGCTTCTACTGCCGGGCCGGCCTCACCGCCCGGTGTCAGCGCGGCTCG
Source organism: Longimicrobiales bacterium (assembly GCA_035269045.1). Lineage (GTDB taxonomy): Bacteria > Gemmatimonadota > Gemmatimonadetes > Longimicrobiales > Gaopeijiaceae > Gaopeijia. The sequence goes on from DATFJS010000181.1 coordinate 1,692, forward strand.
CTCTTCGGATGGCGCGAGCGTGGCCACGGACTCCACGGTGGGCAGGCGGACTACGTCAGAGTGCCCCTGGCGGACGCCACGCTGGTTCCCGTACCCGCCGGACTCAAGGACCCCGGACTCGCGATCCTCGCGGGCGACATTCTCTCGACCGCGCTGTTCGCGACCGACCTCGCACGGGTCTCCGAGGACGATGTCGTGGTCGTCGTCGGGTGCGGACCGGTCGGTCTGCTCGCGATCCGCTGCGCCCTCGCCGCAGGAGCCCGCACGGTGGTCGCGGTCGACACCGTCGAGAGCCGGCTCGTGATGGCGGAGCGCTTCGGCGCGGTCCCCGCGCCCGCCCCGCTGACCGACGGCGATCCCTATGAAGCCCTTTCCATCGTCCACGCGCGGACCGACGGCATCGGCGCCGATGCCGCCATCGAGGCCGCCGGGACGGCCCGGGGTACGCACAACGCCGCGTCGCTCCTCCGGGCCGGCGCCCGGCTCGCGGCCGTGGGGGTGCATTCCGAACCCAACTTCGGTCTGACTCCGAAGGAGCTGTACGATCGCAACCTCACCTACTCCGCCGGCCGCTGCCCCGCGCGCCGGCAGCTTCCGCGCGCGCTGGCCTTCGCCATCCGTGAGTCCGAGCTGCTGAGCGGCATGATCAGTCACCGTCTCCCCCTGTCGAGGGGCCCCGAGGCGTACCGCAGGTTCGGGGCGCGCGAGGAAGGGTGGCTCAAGGTTCTCCTGAGCCCATGAGGCTCGGCCGGGCCCTGGTGACCACGATCGCCGCCGCGATCGCGATGCTCACCGCAGCTCCCGCCTCCGCGCAGCACGACGAGCCCTCGACCCCGCGCGACGGGGAGGTCCTTCTGCTCATGCGCACCGACGTGGGCGACCTTCATCTGGCCGTCGACACCGTCCGGGCACCGATCACGGCCGGAAACTTCCTGCGGTACGTCGACCGGGGTCTCTACACGGGCGGCACCTTCTATCGCGCGGTCCGACCCGACAACCAGCCGAACGACGAGGTGAAGATCGAAGTGGTTCAGGGCGGCATGGACCGTGCCCGCGGCGAACAGGCCCTCCCGCCGATCCCGATGGAGGGTACGAACGTGAGCGGGATCCGACACATCGATGGTACGCTGTCGATGGCGCGCGGCGGTCCGAACTCGGGGCGCGCGGAGTTCTTCATCACCATCGGAGATCAGCCGTCGCTGGATGAGGGGGGCAAACGCAATCCGGACGGCCTGGGGTTCGCGGCGTTCGGGCGCGTCGTGCAGGGCATGGACGTGGTGCGTGCCATCCAGGCCGCCCCCACCGACGGGCAGTACCTGACGACGCGTATCGGCATCCTGTTCGTGGAGCGGGTCGCCGCCCACTGAAAGAAAAGGGCGAAAGAAAAGGGCCGACCGGGCATGCACCCGGTCGGCCCTTCGTGCGTCCGCCGCTCGCCAGCGGCGTCGGCGTCACCCGTGCCGGGTGATCACATCACGACGCGCATCTGCGCGATCTTCGCCATGTACTTCTCGAAGAACCAGCGATGGATGTCCATCTGGTCCAGCTCGCGGCCCTGGATGTACATCTGCTCGATGTCGTTCATCATGTCGAGCGGATTGCCCGTCGTGACGAGCAGCGTCGCGTCCTTGCCCGGCTCCAGCGTACCGACTCGGTCGCCGATCCCCATGATGTTCGCGGCGTTCTGCGTGACCGCCCGGATCGCCTCGTCCTCCGGCAGTCCGAAGGCGATCGCCACCCCGGCTTCCCAGGGAAGCCGATTCGAGTACGCCGCGCTGCTGCCGCCCGAAATCGCGAAGGTCACACCCGCCTCGTGGAGCTCCGCGGCGCGTGCGTACGCACCGTCGTAGCCCTCGTAGGAGCGGCCCGGTGCGTCCATCGTCTCCGTCAGGATCACCGGAATGTCGTTGGCGACCAGGCGGTCGGCCACGTAGATCGCGTCTCCCCCACCCCGGATCACCAGATCGATGTCCTCCTCCTGGGCCCAGGTGATCGCGTCGTTGATCTCGGAAATGCCGTCGGCTGCCACGATGACCGGGATCTCCCGGTCGAGCACCTTGATCATCGACTCGTAACGGGAATCGGTCAGGATCCGCTCGCCCGACGCCTTCGCGTCACGATAGGCGCGCGCGTCGGCGAAGAACGCCTTCAACTCCTGAACCTGCTCGGCGTACGTGGGACGGTTGGCGTTGTTGCCACCGAAGCCGCGGAAGCGTCCCGCGTTCGGATTCGGCCAGCTCACGTTGAGGGCCGCCTCGCTCTTCAGCGACATGTCCTCCCAGGTCCAGCCCTCCATGTTCATCGCGGAGGACATCCCCGACACGAGCCCGCCACCCGGCGTGGTGAGAGTCACGAGCACGCCCGCGCTGCGCGTGGTCCCGATGTGTCGGCTCTCCGCATTCACGGCGAGCTCGGCGCGCACGTTCGGGTTGAAGTTCCCGATCTCGTTCACGTCGCTGGAGACATCCACGGATCCGATCTCGGAGATTCCGACCTGGCTGTAGGCGTCGATCAGGCCCGGGTAGATGTGCTTTCCCGCACCGTCCACGACCTGTGCGCCCGCCGGGACCTGCACATCCGCGCCGACGGCGGTGATCACACCGCCCTCGAACACGATCGTGCCGTTCTCGATCGTGCCGTTCGCCACCGTGTGGATGGTCGCGCCCGTGATCGCGATGGGCTGGGACTGCGGCGGCGACGTCATGCGGACCTGAGCGGCCGCCTCGACGGCCGACCCGAGCACGAGCGCGCCCGCCACGGCCATGCCCATCAGGCCGTTCCGCATTCCTCGAATGTCGATGTTCATGCGAACTCCGGTCTGCGTGCTCATTCGCCACCTCCCGACTGGAGAGCGGCCTGGATCAGCTCGTTGCGCTCGCGCTCGATCTGGGCGCGGAGCTCCGCATCCTTCTCGAGAGAGAAGTACGGACGCCCGTCGATCCACGTCTGCTCCGCCTTGGTGAACTGCGAGAGCGGATTGTCGCTCCAGATCACGAAGTCGGCGTCCTTGCCGGACTCGAGCGAGCCGACGCGATCGTCGATCTGGATCGCCTGCGCCGCCTGGCTGGTGACCGTGCTGAGCGCCTGCTCCTCGGTGAGCCCGGTCCGCAGCAGCTTCCCGGCCTCCCAGTTCATGCGGCTCGCGATCGCGCTGTTGTCCGAGTGCAGGGACGTCACGACACCCGCCTCCATCAGGATGCGCGCGTTGTACGTCGTCGCGTCGTACGCCTCGAGCTTGAACGAGCCCCAGTCGGACCACACGATCGCCGCGACACCCGACGCGGCCAGTTCGGGCGCGATCTTGTAGGCCTCGACGCCGTGCTGCAGCGTCTGGACCCGGAAGCCGAATTCCTCGGCCAGCCGCACCAGCGCCAGGAACTCGTCCTGTCGATATCCGTGCGACGAGATCAGAAGCTCCTGATCGAGGATGTCGACGATCGCCTCCATCCGGAGATCACGACGGGGCGGAATGCCCTCGCCCGTCGCCTCCCACTCCTCCCACGCGGCCTCGTAGTCGCGCGCGGCACGGAAGTGGTCGCGGATGATCTCCATCGTGCCCATCCGCGTGTCCGGATAGCGGCCCGAGCGACGCTTCGGGTTCTCACCCAGCGCGAACTTCACCGTCCGCGTGTTCGTTTCGAGCTTGAGATCCTCGGGAAGCAGGCCCCACCGCATCTTCACGATGGCGTTCTCGCCGCCGATCGGATTGGCCGACCCGTGCTTGACCATGGCGGTCGTGAGACCCCCGGCCATCTGCCGGTACATCCAGATGTTGTTGTGCGTGAGCACGTCACCGATCTGGACCTCGGGCACGATCGCGAATCCGCTCTCGTTGACCGAGCTCGTCCCGGAGTGGATGTGCGGATCGATCAGCCCCGGCGTGACGTGCTTGCCGGTCGCGTCGACCTCGACGGCTCCGGACGGAGCGTCGAGGTTCTGGCCGACCCGGACCACCCGCCCCTGCTCGACCAGCAGGTCCGCGTTCTCGAGGCGACCCTCCGGGCCCTGCGTCCAGACCGTGGCGTTACGCACGACCACGGCCGCCGGCTGCTCCGGAATCGAACTGACCCCGAACTCCATCATCGGACGGATGAAGGGGAGGTCGATCTCGGGAACGTTCATCGCAACGGCGCCGCGCGTGGCGGCCTCGACCGTCTCGGTCCGCGTGCCGCGGAACTGCGGCTGCGCACCGTTCGGCATGTAGCTCCAGCCGTAGAAGTCTTCGCCGTCGATCGAGCCACCCAGGCGAATGTCACCCTGGTAGCCGAGCTCCGACCCGTCGAAGCGTGCGTTGATGCGACCCGTCTCGGCCACGACCTCGGCCGCGTCGAGATCGATCCGGACGCCGTCGAGACGCGCGGGCGAACCCTCGGGAATCTCGATGTAGCCACGGAGCCGGTTGAGCGGTCCCTCGATGCGGAGATTCGCCTCGAAGCCCCACTCGTCCTCGGACGCGATCCGCCACGTTCCACGCGGATCGATCTGGGGCGCACGGCTCACGCCGTAGACGCGGCCCTCGACCCAGACGTCCCGGACGGTGGCCTCTTCGGTGAACAGGTCACCCTCGGCGACCACCAGGTTCGCCACCTTGCCCTGGGCGATCGTCCCGTGCGTGTTCTCCACGCCCAGGTAGCGCGCCGGCGTCGTCGTCAGCGCCGCGAGCGCATCGTCGGCGGACAGACCGCGCGCAACGGCCACGCGAAGGTTCGGAAGGAACTGGTTGAGCGAGGAAAGTCCGTCCGAGGTGATGGCGAACTCCACACCGGCGTCCGCCAGCTGCGCGGGCGAGGTGGGCGCGAGGTACCAGTGACGGAGCTCCTCGAGGTCCGCATCGAGTGCCTCCTCGGGGTCCCCTACGTCGGGTGCGTCCGGGAAGTCGAGCGGAATGATGAGCGGCTCGGTCCGTCCCTCGATCATGTCGATCAGGCGATACTCGAGTCCGCTGCCGCGGTACCAGGCCTCGAGGTCGTAGGTCTCGGCGAGCTTCGTGGCGCGCAGGTAGTCCTCCTCGGATCCGGTCTCGAAGAGCACCGGCTGCGAGCCCTGCACCACGTCTTCGAGGGCGGCGAGCGCCGCACTCGTCTCCGGCGGGAGCACGGAACGGCCGCTGGCCTCGTACGCGTCCCACGCGCGGATGTACCAGTCGGCATCCATGAACGTCTGCTCCATCAGCGCGATGACGCCCATGGAGGAGTTCGGGTACGCGCCGCCCAGCTGGAAGGAGCGATCGAAGCCGACCGCCTGCACCAGACCGGGACGGAGAATCCGGTCCCGTACGCCCTCGTCACCCAGATCGATCAGCGCGGCCTCGCCGCGGAAAAGACCCTGCTTCGGGACCGCGAGCGCGGCGCCGAACCCCTGGGAGCGAAGCGCCGCACGGCGCGCCTCGTCGTCCGTCAGCGTGGCCCCGGTGTGGTACCAGGCACGCACCTGCGGATTCCAGTGCGTCGGCCCGACGTCGCCACCCTCGGGCACCTCGGACATGCCGAGATCGGCGTGCGCGTCGATGAAGCCGGGGTAGACGGTGTGCCCGGAGAGTTCCCAGACACGGGCTCCCGCAGGCGCGTCGCCCGTGCCGACCGACTGGATGATCCCATTGCGGATGACCACGGTCGCGTCGTCGAGCACGCGGCCCGGCTCCACGACGTCCCGCGCGTTCGTCAGCGCGTGCCAGCCCGTGGCGTTGTCCCGGATGCCCTCGACGGGCTGGGTCCGGTTGGCCTGCTGCGCCTCGAGCCCCGAGGGGATCAGGAGAGCCAGGCCGAGGAGTACGGAAAACAGCCTCACGGTATACCTCGTACGGAAATGTGAGTGGAACATGCGTCGATGCATGAATGCGCCCGGGTGGGGCGCGAACCTCGCGGAGGAGACCCGATGTGTAGAGTCCCGACCCCCTGCGAGTCAAACGGTTTCGGTGTCTACAGAAGGACTCTCGAGGTGCCCGGAGCGTTGCGAAGGGAGGCGGCGAAGGGGTACCGTCCCTCCCCGACTCCGGCTGCCCGGATGCGCCTCCCCGTCACGCGTATCCTGTTACCCACACCTGCCACAACGGACTCCCGATGGATCATCGATTCGTACGGACCCTGCTCGGTCCGCTCGCCGTCTTCGCCCTCGTCCTCTGGGGCGTCTCCCCGCTCGACGCGCAGGATCCGGACCCCGACACGGAGGAAGCACAGGAAGAAGAGGAGAACCCCTGGCAGGAAGGACTCCCCCTCGAGCCGACCCGCGTTCTGGAGTTCGCGACGTCCGAGGGCTCGTGGATGTCGGTGGACATCAGTCCCGACGGCGAGATGCTCGTCTTCGACCTGCTCGGCGACCTGTACACGATGCCGGCGTCGGGGGGCACCGCGACGCCGCTCACCCAGGGCATGGCGGTAGACGGGCAGCCTCGCTTCAGCCCGGACGGCTCGCAGGTGGTCTTCACCTCCGACCGCAGCGGTGGTGAGGGCGTCTGGATCATCTCCGTCGACAAGTCCGACACCACGCAGGTGACGCGGGGCAAGGACACCAAGTACGACTCTCCCGAGTGGACGCCCGACGGCGAGTACATCGTGGTCACCCGCGGCACCAAGCTGCACCTGTACCACGTGGATGGGGGCTCCGGTCAGCAGCTCATCGAGGAGCCCGGCAACCTCCGCACGATGGGTGCGGCCTTCGGAGACGACGAGACGGAGCTCTGGTTCGCCCAGCGCACCGGGTCGTGGCAGTACAACACCGATCTGCCGGACTATCAGATCGCCGTCTACGACCGTGAGACCGGGGACCGGTCCACCCGCACCTCCAACGTCGGATCGGCCTTCCGCCCGACGCTCTCGCCCGACGGACGCTGGCTCGTGTACGGCACGCGATTCGACCAGCAGACGGGACTCCGCATCCGTGACCTGGACGACGGTTCCGAGCGCTGGCTCGCCTATCCGGTCCAGCGGGACGACCAGGAGTCCCGGGCGAGCCTGGACGCCTACCCGGGCATGACGTTCACCCCCGACTCCGAGGCGGTCATCGCCTTCTACGGCGGCGGACTCTGGCGGATCGACGTCCAGAGCGGTGAGCAGACCGCGATCCCCTTCACCGCGAACGTCGTGCAGCACATGGCGCCGCGGGTGTGGTTCGACTACCCGATCGAGGACACGCCGACCTTCGTCGTGAAGCAGATCAACGAGCCGGTCGCCTCCCCCTCGGCGGATCGCGTCGCCTTCATCGCGATGGATCGCCTCTGGGTGATGGACTATCCGGGTGGCGAGCCGGTGCGTCTCGACGATCGTGAGGTCGTGCAGATGAACCCCGCGTGGTCGCCCGACGGAGACGCCCTCGTGTACGCCACGTGGAGCGACGCCCAGGGCGGGCAGGTCTGGCGCGTCGACGCGGACGGCGGCGACCCCGTGCAGCTCACGGACGGCCCGGCCCTCTATACCGACCCGGCGTGGGCCCCGAACGACCGCGTCGTCTACACGCGGGCCCCGATGGACGGCTACACGGCGAGCGAGAACCGTGGGCCGTCGTCGTTCTGGTGGGTGCCGGCGGCAGG
>DATFJS010000182.1:0-3605 GCA_035269045.1 Longimicrobiales bacterium
CGGTGTCCACCGGCCAGCGGCTCGCGAGGACATAGGCTGCGCGAGCCCCGTCGTCGAGGTCGAGTGCCTCCGGGCCGCCGAGTTCCGCGATGAGCGCTCCTGCGCACACGGCGTCCTCGAGCGCGAAGGCTCCCTCGCGGCCGGCGCAGACGATCAGGACGTCGTCCGTGCCCTCGAGCGTGCGCCCCGTGGCAGCGAGGTTCACGAGCGACGTGGCGAACACGCGGTCCGCCTCCGACACCGCGAGCAGCGCGGACGTGCCGTTCGTCGTGTCCAGCACCAGACGCTTGTCGGCGATCACGTCGCGGGTGAACTCGGCGGGGGAGTTTCCGAGGTCGTAGCCCTCGATCCGCACGCCCTTCCGCTCGCCGCAGAGCAGGGTGTCCTCGCGACCGAGCGACTGGGCCAGGCGAAGCGCCTCCTCGGTGCTGGCGGCCGGGTAGATCCCCCGGGCCCCGGCGGAGAGCGCCGCCACGATCGTGGACGTCGCGCGCAGAAGATCGACGACGACCGCCGTCGCCCCGCCGAACTCCGCCGGATCGACCTCCGGGACGGTGTAGCGGACTCGGACCCTCATCACTCGCCGGCGGACTCCGCCCGACGCTCCATGAAGCGCTCGATGAAGTGCGTGTCGATGTCGCCGGCCACGAACTCGTCGTCGCGCACGATCTCCGCGATGAAGTCCGCCGTGGTGTGGACCCCCTCGATCACCATGTGGGCGAGAGCGTTTCGACCTCGGGAGATCGCCTCCTCGCGGGTGTTTCCGCTGACGATCAGCTTCCCGAGGAGCGAGTCGTAGTAGGGCGGCACGACGTATCCGTCGTAGATGTGCGTATCGGTCCGCACACCCGGCCCCCCGGCCGCGTGGAAGGTCGTGATCCGACCCGGGGACGGCGCGAAGTTGCGTTCGGGGTCCTCCGCGTTGATCCGGAACTCGATCGCGTGTCCTCGGAGCTTCACGTCCTCCGGGAAGGAGAGCGGCTCCCCGGCGGCGACCCGGACCTGCTCCTTCACCAGATCGAGACCCGTGGTCACCTCGGTGACCGGGTGCTCGACCTGAATGCGCGTGTTCATCTCGATGAAGTAGAAGGATCCGTCCTCGTCGAGCAGGAACTCGACCGTCCCCGCTCCCACGTAGTCGATCGCCTTCGCGGCCTTCACCGCGGCGTCCCCCATGGCCTCGCGCAGTTCCTCGTCGAGCGCCGGAGAGGGCGCCTCCTCGATGAGCTTCTGGTGGCGACGCTGGATCGAACAGTCACGCTCGCCGAGATGCATGACTCGACCGTGGGTATCGCCGAAGATCTGGAATTCGACATGCCGCGGGCGCAGGATGCAGCGCTCGAGGTAGACCGCCGGATCGTCGAAGGCCGCCGCCGCCTCGTTCTGGGCGGCCTGGAGCAGCTTCGGGAACGTCTCGGCGTCGTGCGCGATCCGCATCCCCTTCCCGCCACCTCCCGCGGACGCCTTGATCATGATCGGGAACCCGATCTCACGGGCCGCTGCAGTCGCCTCCCCCGGGTCGGTGACCACGCCCTCGGTGCCGGGCACCGTCGGGACGCCCACACCCATCATGGTCTCGCGCGCGGTCGCCTTGTCCCCCATGGAGCGGATCTGCTCGGGAGTCGGGCCGATGAAGGTGATTCCGGATCGGGTGCAGATCTCGCTGAACTCCGCGTTCTCGGCCAGAAAGCCGTAGCCGGGATGGATCGCGTCCGCCCCGGTGACCTCGGCGGCCGCGATGATCCGCGGGATGTTCAGGTAGCTCTCCCGTCCCTGCGGCGGGCCGATGCAGACGTCCTCGTCCGCGAACCGCACGTGCAGCGACTCCCGGTCCGCCTCGGAATAGACGGCGACGGTCTTGACGCCGAGTTCGTGACAGGCGCGGATGATGCGAAGCGCGATCTCGCCGCGGTTGGCGATCAGTACCTTTTCGAACACGTCGTCACTCTCCGTCGCGAAGTCGCGCCCGGCCCCGGTGGGATCGGACGCGTTCCGGGAATGGGTCGCGAGCCCGGAACGCACCAGGCGTCGCGGTACTCGGCCTGATGGTCAGCCCGATACTCAGCCCGATACTCAGGAGGGGTCGATGCGGAAGAGTACCTGCCCGTATTCGACCGGCTCGGCGTTCTCCACGCAGATCTCGGCGATCGAGCCGGAGAGTTCGGCCTCCAGCTCGTTCATCAGCTTCATCGCCTCGATGATGCAGAGCGTCGCGCCCTCGCCGATCGTGTCGCCGACCTCGACGTACGGCGGTGCGTCCGGCGCCGGCGCACGGTAGAACGTCCCGACCATCGGCGAGGTCACCTCGATGAGGTGGGAGTCCGCGGGTGCCTCGTCCCCGCCGGATGAAGCGGACGCGTCACCGACCGGTGCGGCAGGGGCCGGCGCGGGAGCCGGGGCCGCGGGGGCGGGAGCCGCGCCGAACGTCACGTTCTGATCGGGCGTCTTCGCGAGACGGACGCGTGTCCCGCCGCGCTCGAGCTCGATGGAGTCGAGGCTGCTCTCGTCGACGGCGGCGATCAGCCGCTCGAGAAATTCGAGATCGATCATTCTGAGACCCGGCTGAGGTACTTGTCTTCGGTCCGGTCGACCCGGATCACCTCGCCCTCCTCGATGAAGAGCGGGACACTCACGGTGGCACCCGTTTCGAGCTTCGCGGGCTTCGATCCCCCCTGCGCGGTGTCCCCCCGCAGGCCCGGATCGGTCTTCACGACTTCCAGCTCGACGAACTGCGGCAGGTCCACGGAAATGACCGTCCCGTCGTGAACGAGCCCCTCGCACTCCATGTTCTCCTTCAGATACTGGAGCTGCTCCTCCCCGATGACCTCGCCCGAGAGCGGGATCATCTCGAAGGTCTCCGCATCCATGAAGTAGTAGAGCTGACCATCGGTGTAGCTGTAGTTCACACCCCGCCGCTCGAGCCGGACCGTCGTCACCTTCTCTCCGGACCGGAACGTCTTGTCGACGACCGCACCCGTGAGAATGTTCTTGAGCTTGGTGCGGACGAAGGCCCCGCCCTTTCCCGGCTTCACGTGCTGGAAGTAGGTGATGCTCCAGAGCTCCCCGTCGATGTCGAGGGTGAGCCCGTTTCTGAAGTCGGAAGTGCTTGCCATGTATCCCGTTGGGGCCGAAGCCGATCAGTTCGTGGTGAGGTGCGCATGAAGTCCGCGCAAGCCAAGAAGATAGCTTTCGACGCCGAATCCATAAACCACGCCCACCGCGAGATCGGACAGGTAGGAGTGCTTCCTGAACTCCTCGCGGGCGGAGACGTTGGACAGGTGCACCTCCACGAAGGGGAGGCGCGAGGCGGCGAGCGCATCCCGGAGCGCGACGCTCGTGTGGGTCCATGCGGCGGGGTTGATCACCACCCCGTCCACGTGGTCCGCGACCTCGGCGACGTGCTCGAGGAACGTGCCCTCGAAGTTCGACTGGAAGGGCTCGACGGTGAGTCCGAGCGATTCGCCCAGCTCGACCACCCGGCGGTCGATCTCGTCGAGCGTGAGCGACCCGTAGATCTCCGGCTCGCGCCTGCCGAGTCGATCGAGATTCGGTCCGTGCAGCAGCGCGACCCTCACGACCGGGGGGGGTCGTCGGGCGAGCGGTCC
>DATFJS010000183.1:0-3006 GCA_035269045.1 Longimicrobiales bacterium
GGCGGGGACGGACAGATCCATGGAAGGGAAGGTGGGGCGTCGGGGGCGGCTTGGGCAGGGTGGGGGTGAGGCGAAGGAGGTGGTATTCTCCGGGAATCCCCTCGGTACTCCCGTGGATCGTGACGGCCGATCGGGGATATCATGCGCTGATCGGGGATATCATGCGGTACTCCCAAGCCCACGCCACCCCTCGGAGCCGATAGATGCAGCTCGGACCACTACGCCCTCTTCTCACTCTCTGCGCCGCCCTGCTCGTCGGGCTGGCGTGCAGCAGTGGGTCGGAACCGGTCGTGCCTGCCAATCTGACGGTCACGAGCGGGGACATCATTCTCACGGAGATCGGGGATACCGCCACGGTCACGGCCGTCGTCCGCGATCAGAACGGCGAGCGAATCTCGGGGGCGGAACTGACGTTCAGTTCGGCGAACTCCGGCGTGGCGTCCGTAGCTGCGGGTGGGCTGGTCACTGCCGAAGGGGAGGGGAGCACGATCGTGACGGTACGCTCCGGCCAGCTCGCGGCATCCGTACCGGTCTTCGTCGAAATCCCTCCGCAGTTCACGATCCGGAAGGAGGTCAGGTCCTGGTTCGGAGGCGTGGCGGACAATCCCGCCAGCCCCTCTCTCGCGGGGTTCGAGTTCGTGGTTCGAAGCCTGGACGGTGCGCCCACGTTCGACACGATCACCACGAACGGGTCGGGTGTGGCGCGCATCATTCTGGATCCCGGCACGTATCGGGTGACCGAGTCGGCCGATCTCGGACTCACGGATGTCACGGGCCCGGTCGACGTGGAGATCTCGAGCGGCCTGCCCTTCGACCTTCAGTGGGTGAACCGTCAGCTTTCCGCCACGAATGCGCCGAGAGCGATCGTCGAAGCGAGTCCCCGTGCCGTGCCCGCCGGGGACAACGATCAGACCGAGGTGCGACTCTGGGCCGGAAACTCCGCGGACCCGAATGGAGACGCGCTGACGTACGCGTGGGAGGCCCCGGGGGGCACGTTCATCGGTTCTGCCACCGGCCCGGCTGCCCGCGTCACCTTTCCGGGCGGGACGTCGCAAACTGTCTCACTGACGGTCAGCGACGGCGAGAACGAGGATACCGCCCAGGTGCAGATCCTCGGGTCCAGTTCGCTTCCAGCCGCCGGCACGCTGAACATCGAGCTGGTGCCGATCGAGCCGATCAACGACCCGGATGTCCAGGCGGCGTTCGACCTCGCCGAGGCGACGTGGGAATCGATCGTCCGCAACGATCTCGTGGACGTCAATTTCGCGAACCAGCCGTTCGATGGTGATCAGTGCCTGCAGGGCATCGGGACGATCGAAGATCTCGTGGACGACGTCCGGATCTACGTCGAGTTCGCGCCGGATGACGGTACGGGTGGAACGCTGGCCGCGGCGGGTCCGTGCCTGATTCGAACAACAGGGACCGCCAACACGATCGTCGGGATCATGAAGTTCGACTCCGACGACTTCGGTAATCTGTCGGCCAGTTCGCTCAACCGCGTGATCCTGCACGAGATGGCTCATGTGCTCGGCTTCGGCACCCTCTGGAACCGGAACGGCCTGCTCGAGAACCCATCCTGCCCGGATCAATCCTGTATCGCGAGCGACCCGCCGGGGCCCGACACCCGATTCACGGGAACGGCGGCCTCCTTCGGGTACCGAGCGCTCGGTGGACTCATCGACGCCAACGTGCCGGTGGAGAACGAACGGGGTGGGCCGGGCTCCCGGGACGGTCACTGGCGCGAATCGATCTTCGGCACCGAACTGATGACGGGCTTCCTGACCAACAACGTCACGAATCCGCTGTCGATCCTCACGGTCGGCGCCCTTCAGGACAACGGGTACCTCGTCGACTACAGTCAGGTGGACAACTACTCGATTCCGGGAGATGCGCCTTTCCCCGTGGCCGGCGATGTGGGCGTGCTGGATCTGCGGGAGGATCTCTACACGGGCCCGATGTGGGGCATCGACGAGGATGGCTCGATCGTTCTGATCCGCTCGGGGAGCTAGGTCCGCCCGGGCACCTGGACTCGCCCGGGCAACCTGGCGTCGCAGGTTTCTAGACGCGCCCGCCCTCCGCGAGCGTCTCGAGGATCTCCGCGGCCCGCTCGCGGGCGGGCTGCAGCGTTCCCTTGTCACGTCGTCGGTCCACGTTCCGGTACTGGAAGTTCATCCGACGATTGTCGGACAGACGCTCCTCGTGGCGTGCGAGGAAGTCCCAGTAGAGCGCGGTGAAGGGGCAGGCGTCCTCTCCCGACGCCTGCCCGGGATCGTACCGGCAGGTCGTGCAGTGATTTCCCTGTCGTCCGATGTACGCGCCCGAGGCGCAGTAGGGCTTGGTGCCCACGAGGCCTCCGTCTCCGAACTGGCTCATCCCGAGCGTGTTCGGCAGGCTCACCCAGTCGATCGCGTCCAGATGGAGGGCCATGTGCCACTCGTGGAATCGATACGGATGGACGCCGGCGAGCTGCGCGAACAGCCCCAGCACCATGAGGCGCTGGATATGGTGAGCGTAGCCGTGGGCGAGGACATTCCGCATCGCGTCGCGAACGCACACCATGTCGGTGTCGCCGTCCCAGAAGAAGACCGGGACGTCCATGTCCTCGTCGCAGTCGAGCGCATTCCGCTCCGCGTACTCGGGCATGAACGTCCAGTAGATCCCGCGCACGTACTCACGCCACCCCAGGATCTGGCGGATGAAGCCCTCCACCGCGTTGATGGGCGCGTGGCCTCGGTGATACGCGTCCTCGGCGGCCGAGATGGTGTCCCGCGGGTCGAGCAGCTTGAGGTTCAGCACGACGCTGAGGCGGGAGTGGTACAGAAAATCCGTCCCCGTCCAGAGCGCGTCCTGGTAGGTCCCGAAGGTCGGCAGGCGGTGCTTGATGAAGTCGTCCAGGGCGGCGCGTGCATGCTTCGGAGTGACGGCCTCGGCGAAGTCGTCCAGCGACCCGGGGTGACCGGGCCACCGCGCCTCGACCAGATCGAGAACCTCCCGGGTGACGTCGTC
>DATFJS010000184.1:0-5603 GCA_035269045.1 Longimicrobiales bacterium
AACGACGTCAAGCAGTACACGAACCTGACCTTCGCGGGAATCGAGTTCCTGAGTTCCCCGGTCGATGCATCGACGCGCACCGGCATCCATGTGGACGTCTGGGTCTCCGATCCCAGCGACTTCCGTCTGAAGCTCGTGGACCTGGGCCCGGACGGCGTGTTCGGCGGCGGCAACGAGTCCGAGTCCGAGATCATTCTCGGGACCGGGACGGTTCCGGGACTGGAACTCGCGGCGTGGAACACCATCGACATTCCCTTCTCCGCCTTCCCGGGCGGACTTCCGAATCGGTCGGCACTCGGCCAGATGATTCTGTCCGGTGCAAGCTCCACGCTGTACATCGACAACGTCTACTTCTACGGCAACGAGGTGGTGGTCACCGACGAGCCGACGGAAGCCGCTCCGACGCCGACGTACGACGGGGCGGACGTCATCTCGATGTTCTCGAATGCCTACACCGACGTGCCGGTCGACACCTGGTCGGCTCCGTGGGACAACGCCTCGCTCGAGGACGTCCAGATCGAGGGCGACGACGTGAAGAAGTACACGGGACTCGTGTTCGCCGGCGTGGAGGCCGTCTCCTCGACCATCGACGTCACATCCATGACGCACTTCAGCATGGATATCTGGACGCCCGACGCGACGGACGGTGGCCAGGTCTTCAAGATCCTGCTTCGGGACTTCGGAGCCGACGGGGCGTTCGACGGCGGGGACGACACGCTGCACGAGGTCGTTCTCGACGCTTCCACCACGCCGGGAATCGGAACGGGCCAGTGGATCACGCTCGACATCCCGCTGTCGGATTTCACCGGACTCACGACGCGGGAGAACATCGCGCAACTCGTGATCGCCGGGGACCTGCCGACGGTCTACGTCGACAACGTGCTGTTCCACCGCTGATCGTGGAGCGCTGCCCCACCCGCCTCGACGCTCGCATGAGGAGGGTGGGATGAGTGCGGTCACGCGCCTGGGGGGCCGGGGCGGCGACCTCGTCGCCGAGGCGCGCGGGCGCCCGATGGCGCACGCCGTGCTGGAGCTCATCTGGCACCAGCAGGGCATCACGCGAGCCGACATCGCACGCTCGACGGGACTCGCGCGCTCGACGGTCTCGGACCTCGTCGGCGACCTCCTGGACTCCGGACTCGTGATCGAGTCCGGGGATGCTCCGAGCCGAGGCGGTCGCCGCGCCGTGATGCTGACCTTCGATGACGACGCGCATGCCGTGCTCGGCGTCGACATCGGTGCGTCGCACGTGTCCGTGGTACTTACCAACCTCCGGGGCCGCGTACTTCACTGGGTGACCGAGGCGTGCGAGGTGCGTGACGCCCCGGATCGAACCTGCGAGGTGGTCGAGAGGTTGTGCAGATCCGCTCTGGTGTCCTCCCCGGCGAACGATGTCTCTCTCCTCGGACTCGGGGTCGCACTGCCCGCGCCCGTCGACGACAAGGACCCCGGCCGGCCGGCCGCGTCGGTCCTTCCTGCGTGGGAGGGGCATGCCGGTCTCGCGGATGTGGCGGGCCGGCTGGGTGTGCCGCTGGAGGTCGAGAACGACGCCAATCTCGGAGCGCTCGCCGAACTTTGGTGGGGCACGTCCGAGGGGATTCGGAACTTCACCTTCCTGAAAGTCGCCACCGGGGTCGGTGCGGGACACATCGTGGACGGCGACATCTTCCGGGGATCTTCGGGCGTGGCAGGTGAGATCGGGCATGTCACGATCGATCCGGCCGGCCCCCCGTGCGTGTGTGGCAACCGCGGCTGCCTCACCACCTTCGTGGGGACGGAAGCGCTCCTGGATCGCGTCCGGGCGCTTGCGCCCGAGTATCCCGGCAGTCCCATCGACGCGGAGACCGCCACGCTGAAGGGACTCACCGACGCGGCGCTCGCGGGCGACCCCCTCGCTCTCGCGGTGATCGACGAGGCTGGACTGCATCTCGGAGATGCCATCTCGGGGCTCATCAATCTGATGAACCCGGCCGAGGTCGTACTCGGCGGCGGACTGACCCGTGTGGGGGATGTGCTGCTCGATCCGATTCGGCGTGAGGTAGCCAGGCGGACACTGGTGACGTCCGCCGCGCGAACCCGTATCCGCGCCAGCGCGCTCGGCGAACGCGATGTCGCTCTGGGAGCTGCCACCCTGGTCATCGCCCGTGCCCTCGAAGCCCCGGATCGGTTCTTTCCGCAGCTGGCACCAGCGTGATCGGGCCGATTCGGGGCTGCTGGCGGGTCCTGCTGCCATGCCTGTCCGCGCTCCTGATTCTCGCCACCGCGGGGTGCAGCGGGGGGGACACGACCGCGCCGGATCCGGAGTGGGCGCTCGTCTGGTCCGACGAATTCGACGGGCCGGCGCTCCAGTCTCCCGACCCTGCAAACTGGACCTACGACATCGGGACGGGGCAGAACGGCTGGGGGAACAACCAGCTCGAGTGGAACAGCGATCGGCCGGAGAACGTGTCGCTGGACGGCGACGGGAATCTCGCGATCACGGCACGCCGGGAGGCGTTCCGGGGACAGCCCTACACCTCCGCCCGGATCAAGACGAAGGACAGGTTCGAACAGCGGTACGGACGCTTCGAGGCGCGCATCCGCGTGCCGGCCGGACAGGGGATCTGGCCCGCGTTCTGGATGCTCGGTGCCGACATCGACGAGGTCGGATGGCCGCAGTCGGGCGAGATCGACATCATGGAGTTCCGCGGCCAGGAGGTGAACGTCCTGCACGGCTCGATCCACGGTCCGGGACACTTCGCCGGGAACGCGTATACCCGCCGGTACGTCCTGCCCGAGGGGAGGCTGGACACGGACTTCCACATCTACGGTGTGGAGTGGGAGCCCGACGAGATCCGCTGGTACCTCGACGGGGATCTGTACCATGTGGCTCGCCGCGGGGAGGTCCCGGGGGAGTGGGTCTACGACGACGAGTTCTTCATGATTCTGAACGTGGCGGTCGGTGGAAACTTCGTGGGGCCCGTCGGGCCGGGCCTGACCTTTCCCCGGACCATGCTGATCGACTGGGTTCGGGTCTGGGAGAGGGACCGGTGAGCCGGGACGAGGAGGGGTTCCCGGATCGCCGAGACGACCTCGATCGTCGCCGGGACGTGGCCCGCGGGCGGCAGGGGGAAGAGCGCCGCGGCGGAGCGGATCGCCGCCGCGACATCTCGGAGCTCGTGGAGGACGCCGCCGCCTCGTGGCACAACCGCCTGGGTGACGAGACGCAGGGAGCGCCGGAGCACTGGGAGACGGCCCCGGAGGATCGGATCCCCCTCCTCCAGAAGGTCATCTACGGGCTCGGCGCGTTCGTGAACAACCTCCTGGCCGCGGCCATCGGTGGGATGGTGATCGTGCTGAACCTCGGGCTCGGGATGAACCCGGCGCTCGTCGGTCTGCTGGGGGCGCTGCCGCGTCTCACGGACGCGATCACCGACCCCCTGATGGGCTACATCTCGGA
Source organism: Longimicrobiales bacterium (assembly GCA_035269045.1). Classification (GTDB taxonomy): domain Bacteria; phylum Gemmatimonadota; class Gemmatimonadetes; order Longimicrobiales; family Gaopeijiaceae; genus Gaopeijia. The sequence continues at coordinate 3,440 of DATFJS010000184.1, forward strand.
CAACACGCGGTCACGATGGGGAAGACGGCGGCCCTACATCTTCGTGGGTGCGATCCTCGCCGGGGTGATCTACATCGCACTCTGGCAGCTTCCGGGAGGGAGGAGCGAGGCCTTCTACTTCTGGTACTTCCTGGTCGGCTCCTTCGTCTTCTACCTCGCGTACACGATGTTCGCGACGCCGTGGGTCGCCCTGGGCTACGAGCTCACGCCCGACTTCCACGAGCGGACGCGCCTGATGGGCGTCCAGAACTTCATCGGCCAGATCCCCTACCTTATCGCGCCGTGGTTCCTCTGGATCATGACCAACGAGGCGTGGTTCCAGGACCAGATCAGCGGAGCGGCGGGCCTCGCCATCGTGGTCGGGATCGTGGCGGCCGGGCTGGGGATCCTGCCCGCGATCTTCCTCCGCGAGCGTTTCGTCGAGGCCCGCAAGGAGGGAGACCGGAGCCTCGCCGGCGAGCTTCGCGAGTTCGCCCGCGGCATGAAGGTCACGCTGTCGTCCTCGTCCTTCCTGAAGCTCTGCCTGGCCACCTTCCTGGTCTTCAACGGCTTCATGCTGGTGTCGTCGTTCCAGTTCTACGTCATCATCTACTGGGTCTTCGGCGGGGATCAGGCGCTGGGCGCCGAGTATGCCGGCTATGCGGGTACCGTGGGGGCGTTCTCGACCTTCGCGGTGATCGTCTTCATCACGTGGCTCGGCACGAAGGTCGGGAAGCGCCGCGCCTTCTTCTTCGCGACCGGCGTCTCGATCGTCGGCTACGTGCTCAAGTGGTTCACGTACAGCCCCGATTTCCCCTGGGGCGTGATCATTCCCGCCCCGCTGATCGCGTTCGGACTCGGCGGTCTGTTCACGCTGATGGGGTCCATGATCGCCGACGTGGTCGACGAGGACGAGCTCATCACCCACGAGCGTCGCGAGGGGATGTTCGGATCGATCTTCTGGTGGGTCGTGAAGCTCGGCATGGCCGCTGCGCTCGCGGTGGGGGGTGTGCTCCTGAACGTGACCGGTTTCGACGTGGCCCTGGAGGGGGCCCAGACGATGGAGACGCTGACGATGATGCGGGCCTTCGACGCCTTCATCCCCGCGGTCACGTCGCTGATCGCGATCTGGGCGGTGTGGAGCTACCCGATCACCGAGCAGACCGCGCACGAGACGCGCCAGAAGCTGGAAGCCCGGCGTGGAGAGGTGCCGGTCCCGGAGATGTAGCCGGCCGGAAGGCGATCCGCCCCGGTACGGCCAGGGATGCTTCTCGTTCGGTCAGTAGCGGAGGCCGTACCCGAGTTCGAACATCGGCGAGGCGTCCGGGTCCGCCGACCGGGGCCACTCGAACGTGAGCTTGCCCCGGAAGTTCACATCGCCGAAGAGGACGTCGGTCACGCCGGCGCCTTCCGACCCCGGGAGCCAGGCCGCCACGAAGGCGTCAGATGCCTCCAGCTCGGCCTCGGTGATCAGCGGCCGACCCGAGACGAACACCGTCACGACCGGAATTCCCCGCGCCCGGATCCGCTCGATCGTCGCGAGGTCCTCCGGGCGATTGATGCGGTGCTCGAGCGTGTTCGCGTACGGAGCGAGGGTCACCTGCGAGCCGGGATTCGGCAGTGAAGAGCCGAGTTCCACGCGCCCGTGCGGTCGAATGTCCCCGAGGCCCTCGGCATACGGGTCCTCGCCGACGACGACGAGGGCGACGTCGAAGTCGCCCTCGACCGATCCGTCGGCGCTGAGCACCGCGTCCGGTGCCCGATCCACGACCGCCTCCCAGATGGAGGTGCCGCCCTCGACCACGTCGTTCCCGTGGCTCCCCTGCCAGTTCACCGTGAACCCGCCGCACAGGTGCCCTCGGCTGTCGGCGGCGTGCCCGGCCACGAGGATCTTCCAGTCCGACTTCAGGGGGAGCGCGTTCCGGTTCTTCAGCAGCACCAGGGACTTCCGGACCGCCTCGCGTGCGACTTCGCGATGTCTCGCCGAGCCGAAGCTGGCGGCGGCCGAAAGCGGGCGCTCGGCGGGACGTGGACGTTCGAAGAGGCCGTAGGCTTCCTTCACGCGGAGGATCCGTCGCACGGCGTCGTCGATCCGGGCCATCGGAATTCGACCGCTCTCGACGAGCTCCATCGTGCTGCGGATGAAGCGGCGCCACTCTTCGGGCACCATGAACATGTCGACCCC
>DATFJS010000185.1:0-4936 GCA_035269045.1 Longimicrobiales bacterium
CGCGAACTCGTACTGGTGGTTCCGGGGCTCCTCGAAGCCGCCATGATCCATGATCCAGTCGTAGATCTCGCGGTTGTTGTCGAACTCGAGGGTGCAGAGCGAGTGCGTGATCCCCTCGAAGGCGTCCTCGAGGCAGTGCGCGAAGTCGTAGAGCGGGTAGATGCACCACTCGTCGCCGGTGCGGTAGTGGTGCGCGTGCCGGATCCGGTAGAAGACCGGGTCGCGCATGATCATGTTCGGCGACGAGAGGTCGATCTTCCCGCGAAGCACGTGTGCCCCGTCCTCGAACTCCCCGGCGCGCATGCGGCGGAAGAGGTCGAGGTTCTCCTCGACGCTCCGGTCGCGGTACTCGGTCGGGCGGCCGGGCTCGGTCACCGTGCCGCGCGCCTCGCGGATCTCGGCCTCGCTCGAGGAGTCGATGTACGCCTTCCCGTCGCGAATCAGCTTCTCGGCGACCTCGTACATCCGATCGAAGTAGTCCGCGGCATGGCATAGTTCATCCCACTCGAAGCCGAGCCAGCGGACGTCCCGCGCGATCGAGGCGGTGAACTCCTCGTCCTCGGTCAGCGGGTTGGTGTCGTCGTAGCGGAGGTTGCAGCGGCCGTCGTACTCCCGGGCGAGGCCGAAGTTGAGGCAGATCGACTTGGCGTGACCGATGTGCAGGTACCCGTTGGGTTCCGGCGGGAACCGCGTGACCACCTCCTCGAAGCGGCCCTGATCGAGGTCACGATCGATGATGGTGCGGATGAAGTCCCGCCCACGGCGGGGCTCGGTTCCGGATGTCGGGTCGGAGGCGTCGGCCACCTGGATCTCCTGTCGGGAAGCGGTCGTCCCCGAAAGCTACGGCATCCCGGGCACGGGTGAAGACGTGTCGATGGAGTCCCTACCCCCGGGCGGGCCGTCTATTCCGCGTCCACCTCCCTCCGTTCGCCGGCGGAGGTCGGCCCGCTCGGCCGCAGTGCTCTCGAACAGCCAGTACAGCACCGGCGTCACCGTGAGAACGAAGAGGGTCGAGCTGAGAAGGCCACCGATGAGCACGTACGCGAGCGCGTTCCAGATCGACGCATCCGCGGTCTCGGAGAACAGAACGAGCGGAAGCAGGCCGAACACCGTGGTGGCCGTCGTCATCAGGATTGGTCGCACCCGCTCGAGCGTGCCGCGCAGTACCGCGTCGTAGAGGGACAGGACGCCCTCCGCACGCACGCGGTTCACGTGATCCACGAGCAGGATGGCGTTGTTGACCACGATCCCGCCCATCATGATCACCGCCACGTAGGCCTCCCGGGTGAACGACGCCTCCGCGAAAACGAAGATCAGGAAGACGCCGATCAGCGCCATCGGGACCGTCAGCAGGACGGCGAGCGGCTGTCGCAGGCTCTCGAAGAGCGCCGACGTCACCATGTAGACCAGCAGGATCGCGATCGCGAGCACGAGGTTGATCTGGTTTCGCTGATCCTGCCCGAAGAACCGCGGTGTCGTCTCCTCGATCGAGTAGCCCGGCGGAAGCTCGGTGGCCTCGATGATCAGATCCCGCATCACGTCGCCCAGCCGCCGCGGACCCCGGAACTCGTACGCGACGGTACGCTCGTACTGCTGATTCTCGCGCCGGATGTTGGCGAGCACGTCGCGGGGCTCGATGGTCGCCACGTCGGCCAGTCGGACGAGCTCGCCGGCCGACGTGCGGAGCATGCTCTGCCGAAGCGCCAGGACGTCCTGATCCTCGACGTCCCGAACCTTCACCTGGTAATCGACTTCCTCCCCACCGAGCTTGATGGGCGTGGCTCGCCCCTCGGTCCGGATCGCGGCGGCCACCTGCTGCTGGAACTCCTGGACCGTCATGTCCTGCTGGGCGAGTCGATCGCGGTCGACGCGCACCACGTACTCGATGGCGCGTTCCCGGCTGAAGTTGCCCGAGGCGTTGGTGTCGACGTCCACGACACGCGGGATCGCAAGGAGGCGCCGCCCGAGATTCTCGGCGATCTCGCGTACCCGCTCGTAGTTGTAGCCCAGCACCTGGATCCGGTACGTCGGAGGGGACCCGCCCCCCCCGTAGAACTCGCTTCGGGTGAAGGCCGGCCCGACGCCGCGCACACGCACTTCGGCGCCCGTGAACGTCAGGCTGTACGCGAACATCTGGTCCTTGATCGCGTTGGGAACGGCGGTGAACTCGAGCGAGTCCGGGAACTGGACCTCCAGATTCGCCTGCGTCGTACCCACCCGCGACCGATAGCTCTCCACCTCGGAAATCTCGGCCAGCTTCTCCTCGAAGAACCGGACCAGCTGATCGGTCCGGTCGAGGCTCTCTCCGCGCTGGAGGTTGATGGAGATGGACACGTACGACTCCCCACCGCCCGAGCCTCCCCCCCAGATGGTCCGGCGCGGGACGTTCTGGTCGAAGACGTACCAGGAGCCCGCGAAGCAGGCGAGGGTGACGACGATCGCGATGACGGGGTGCCGGAGGTTGAAGCCGACGATCGACTCGTAGAACAGGACGTACAGCGGGCGCTTTTCTCCCCCGCCCCGCTCGGCGGCCGGGGGGGCACCCGCCTCGCTCGCGGTCGCCAGCCTCCCGCTCACCGGTGGCGCGCGCCGGGCCTTCCCCACGGCGAGCCAGCGCGCGGAAAGCGCCGGAATCAGGGTGAACGCGACGAAGATCGACGCCGTGAGCGTGAGCGCCACGACAATGGCGAGCGGCACGTAGTAGATGCGGAGTTCGCCCTGCAGGTACACGAAGGGCACGAAGACGATGAGCGTCGTCGCGGTCGACGCGAAAATCGGGAGAACCACTTCTCGCGCTCCGCCGGCGGCCGCCGTCCCCGCCGCTTCACCGGACTGCCATCGCCGGTAGATGTTCTCGAGGACGACGATCGAGTTGTCGACGATGAGCCCGAAGCCGAGCGCGAGGCCGGTCAGGGTCAGCAGATTCAGCGTCAGCCCGCCGAAGTAGATCAGGTTCAGCGAGATGAGGACGCTGAAGGCGATCGTGGCGAAGATGAGCGCGGCCGAGCGAAGAGAGCCCAGGAACAGCAGCAGCACGAAGAAGATCACGACCCCCGCGGCGAGCGCCCGTGTGCGCAGGTCCGCGAGCTCCTCACGGATGGTCTCGCTCTCCTCGTACTCGAGGATGAACTCGCTTCCGTAGGGATTCAGTCGCTCGAGCTCCGCCATCCGCGCCTTGACCACGTCGGTGACGCGGACGGTGTTGGCTCCGATCTCCTTCCGGAGCTGCAGGAAGACCGCGGGCCGTCCGTCGATTCGCTCCAGGCGGGTCGGATCCTGGAAGGCGTCCTCCACCGTCGCCACGTCGGAGACGCGGACGGTCCGGTCGCCGACACGGGCGATGATCGCGTTCCTGATATCGACCGCGGACTGTGGACGGTTCACGATCGTGATCGTGCGCTCCTCCCCGGCCTCCCGTACCGCGCCCACCTCCCGCACGAGGTCCAGCTCTCGGATCCGCCCCTCGATGGCGAAGGGACTCAGGCCGATCGCGCGGGTGGCCTCCTCGTCCACCCGCACGCGAAGAACGCGCTCCCGCGCTCCGCCGGTCTCGACCGCCCCGACGCCCTCGAGCCGCTGCAGCTCCGGCACCACGACGTCCTCGAGGTGCAGCTGCAGCCCCTCGAGCGTGTAGGGCCCGGTGAACGTGTACAGGAGGAAGGGGCGGGTCTGGTCCGCGAACTCCCGCGGCACGTACGGGCTGACCGAGATGTTCTGCGCCGCATCCGGAAGCTCGTCGCGCACCTGGGACAACCGCTCCGAGAGGTCGAGCCGCGCGAAGTCCATGTCGGTGTCGATGTCGAACTCGACCGTGATGGAGGCGCTCCCCTCGCTCGAGACCGACGTGACCTTCTCCACCCCCTGCACCTGCTGCACCATCGACTCGAGCGGCGAGGTCAGAAACGCCTCGACCGTCTCCGGGGAGGAGCCCGGCCAGGAGGCCGACATCGTCAGGCGTGGGAGGTCCGTGTCGGGGAGGCGCTCGATCGGGATGTTCTGCCACGCGAACACGCCCAGCAGCGCGACGGCCATGTAGGTCATGGCCACCGCCACCGGCCGGCGGATGCTCAGCCCGATCACGTCAGTCCGCCCCGAGGGTCGCCGGGTCGCCCGGCCCTGTCCCCCCCGTGCCGCGTCCACCCGTGACCGGGCGCGCGCTGCGGCGCACGTCGGTCCCCCCGAACAGCCGGCGGCGCGTCTCCTCCACCACCGAGTAGACCACGGGAACGACGATGAGCGTCAGGACCGTGGCCACCAGCAGCCCGCCGATGACGGCGACCGCGAGCGGTGCGCGGAGGTCCGCACCTCGGCCGACCCCCAGCGCCATCGGCGTGAGGCCGAGCACGGTCGTGACCGTCGTCATCACGATCGGTCGGAGGCGCACGGTTCCGGCCTCGATGATCGCGTCCCGCAACTCCGCGCCACGCTCCCGTGCCTGCACGATGAAGTCCACCTTCACGATGGCGTCGTTCACCACGATTCCGATCAGGATCACGATGCCGATGAGGCTCATCGTGTGGAGGCCGTCGCCGGTGAGGCCGAGCGCGACGATCGCACCCACCAGCGCGAGCGGCACCGCAGTGAGGATGGTGAACGGGTGTACGAACGACTCGAACTGGGCCGCGAGGATCATGTAGACGAGAATCAGCGCCAGCCCGAACGCGAACGCCAGGTCCCTGAAGGACCGCCGCATCTCCTCGTTCTCTCCGCCGACCTCCATCCGCAGATCCGCGGTGTTCGGAAGATCGGCGAGGGCTGTCTCGATGGCGGCGATCCCGGTATCGAGCCCACCACTCACCACATCCGCATAGACGGGGATCACGCGTCCCTGGTCCTCCCGGTGCACCTCGGCCGGCCCGACCGTCTCCCGCACGTCGACGAGCTCCCGGAGCGGCACGCCCTGCACGCGCAGTCGGTCGAGCGTCTCCCGGGAATA
>DATFJS010000186.1:0-3472 GCA_035269045.1 Longimicrobiales bacterium
TCACCTGCGGCACTCGGGGACCAGGCTGTCGGCGGACGAGCTGCGACGGATCATCGAGGACGAGCCCGAGCGGGTGAGTCCGAACGTGGCCCTCCGGCCCGTCGTCGAGAGCGCGGTGTTCCCGACGCTGGCCTATGTGGCCGGTCCCGGCGAGCTCGCCTACTGGGCCGAACTGCAGCCGCTGTTCGACGCCCTCGGGGTCGAGATGCCGGTCGTGCACCCCCGCCTCGGCGCCACGATCGTCGAGAGCAAGATCCAGAAGGTGCTCGACAAGTTCGACGTCACGAAGGAGCGTCTCGAGATGCCGTCCCACGAGCTCGCGTCCGACCTCGCGCGCGACGAGATGCCCGAGGCCGCCACTGCGGCGCTCGGCAGGATCCGCGGAGCGATCGGGCAGGGGTCGGCAGAGCTCACGCAGGCCGTCCGGGACCTGGATCCGACACTCAAGGGCCCGATCGGACACGCACGGGGGGCCGCCTTCGAGGCATTCGCGGACGCGGAGAAGAAGATCATGCAGGCGGTGAAGCGGGAGCAGGAGATCGCGCTGCGGCAGATCGAGAAGGCGCGCCTGCACCTCCACCCCGACGGCACGCCGCAGGAACGCGTGATGAACGCGACCTACTACCTCGCGCGCTTCGGGGCATCGTTCGTGCAGGATGTCCACGACGCGATGCCTTCCGCGTTGCCCGCCGCCTCCACGCCCGCCTAGCTTCCGGATCCAATGATGCTCTGGCTGATCGTTCTCGTCGTCCTCATGATTCCGCTCACCGCGATCGTGCTCGATTCGCGGCTGGGCCAGGCCATGGCGTCCCGGCTCGAACGGGGGCAGGGGCCGGGGACGCTTCCCGAGCTCACGCAGGAACGGATCAGCTACCTCGAGGGCGAGATCGAGCGCCTCGATCAGGACGTGCGGCGCCTGGAGGAGGAGAGTCGCTTCATGCAGCAGCTCCTCTCCGACCGCCCCGAGCCGCGCGCGCTTCCGGAGTCCGACGATTCCGACTGAGGGCGCCGGGGCTGCCGGCACGGCAGGCTCGGGCCCCGTCTCGCCACCGACCGGGCGTCGTCCCGGTGCGGCCTGGTTCGTCGGAGCCGGCATCCTCCTCAGCCGGATCTCGGGCGTCGTCCGGGAGGTGGTGCTCGCCTACTACCTCGGATCCAGCCGGGTCGTCGACGTGATCTCGGCGGGGCTCCGTACACCGAACATCATCCAGAACCTGCTCGGTGAAGGGGCGCTCTCGGCCTCCTTCATCCCGGTGTACGCCCGGATGCTCGAGGAGGGCAGAGAGGAGGAGGCGGGGCGCTTCGCCGGAGCCATCCTCGGCCTGCTCGCGCTGGTCGCCTTCGCCGCCGCGCTGGTCGGCGTGCTTCTGGCCCCGGCCATCGCCGGCCTGTTCATCGAATGGTCGGCCGCGGATCAGGAGCTGCTCGCCCGGATGCTGCGGATCCTCTTCCCGATGACCGCCACCCTGGTGCTGTCCGCGTGGGCGCTCGGCATCCTCAACAGTCACCGGCGGTTCTTCCTGTCGTACGTGGCGCCCGTGCTGTGGAACGGGGGGATCATCACGGCCATGGTCGTGGCCGGTCGTGCGCTGACGGCGGGGGAGACCACGATCGACGGCTTCGCGGTCGCCTTCGCGTGGGGCGCGCTGGCCGGAGCGGGCCTGCAGCTGCTGGTTCAGCTGCCGACCGTGGCCTCGCTCCTGCGTGGCTTCCGGCTCTCCGTCGGACGCGGCGTCGAGGGAGTGGGGCGGGCCATCCGGAACTTCGGGCCGGTGGTGGCCGCCCGGGGCGTGGTGAATCTCTCGGCGCTGATCGACCTCTGGCTGGCCGGACTGCTCGCCGCGGGCGCCGTGGCGCACCTGGCCCGTGCGCAGATGCTGTACCTGCTTCCGATCTCGCTGTTCGCGATGTCGATCGCGGCGTCGGAACTCCCCGAACTGTCGCGCTCGACCGTCGCGGCTCGCGAGAGTCTGGCCGACTCGGTCCGGGAGGCACTCGCCCGTGCCCGGTTCTTTCTGCTGCCCTCCGCCGCCGCCTATCTCGTCTTCGGAGACGCGCTGATCGCCGCCCTCCTGCAGTACGGCGCGTTCGGTTCTCCGGACACCACCGTCGTGTCGTGGGTGCTCGCCGCCTATGCGCTCGGCCTGCCGGCCTCCGGAGCGTCCCGAACGCTGTCCAGCGCCTTCTACGCCCTCGAGGACACGGCCACGCCCGCGAAGATCGCCACGCTGCGCGTCACCGTCGCGATCGCGGTGGGCGCGAGCCTGATGTTTCCGCTGGACCAGTTCCGGGTCGGTCCGTTCGGGGCGGGCGCGGTCGGACTCGCCGCGGGAAGCGCCGTGGGCGCGTGGCTCGAGTACGGCCTGCTGCGGCGGTCGCTGTCCCGGACCATCGGCCATCACGGGCCCGGTGTCGCCGGGCTCGCGAGGCTCGTCGCCGCCTGCGCCGCCGGTGGGCTGGTCGCGGTGGGTGCGCGTGTGGGCTTCGCGTCCGCCGAGCTCCCGTCCCTCGTGGTCGGGATCGGAACGGCCGGTGCCTTCGGGGTGGTATACCTCGGTGTGGCCGCTCTCCTCGGCGAGGGCCGGTCGCTCCGCTTCCGATCGTGACCCGGCGCCGCTCGCCCGGGACCGTCCCCCGCACCGTCCGCAGTACGTGAGCACGCCCGCGCACATCGAGGACCTTCTCGCCAACCTCCCGCGCCGACCCGGCGTGTACCTCATGAAGGACGAGGACGGTGAGATTCTCTATGTGGGGAAGGCCAAGGAGCTTCGGTCGCGCGTGCGGAGCTATTTCCGCGCCGACAGCACCCACTCGATCAAGACGCGGGAGCTCGTCCGCCGGATCGACGACGTCGAGACGCTCGTGGTCGGATCGGAGGCGGAGGCGCTGATCCTCGAGGCGAACCTCATCAAGGAGCACCACCCGCGCTTCAACATCCAGCTGCGGGACGACAAGCGGTATCCGTACATCAAGGTGACCGTGCAGGAGCCCTTTCCGCGGGTCTGGGTGACCCGGACGGTACGGGACGACGGTGCCCGGTACTTCGGCCCCTACACGGGTGTCGGAGCGATGCGCGCCGCGCTGGACGTGATCAAGCGTCTGTACACGGTGCGCTCCTGTCGGTACAAGCTGCCGAAGGAGTCGCCGGACCGCGCCTGCCTCGACTACCACATCGGACGCTGCAGGGCGCCCTGCGTGGGGAAGCAGTCGGAAGCGGACTATCGGGGGATGATCGACGAGATCCTCCAGATCCTGGAGGGCGACACCGAGGAGATGCGGACCCTCGCGGAGCGTCGGATGCAGGAGGCGTCGGAGTCGCTCGAGTTCGAGTCTGCGGCCCGGTATCGGGACGTGCTGAAGGGCCTCGACACCATCGCGCGCCAGCAGCGCGTCCACCGCGTCGGGGGAGGGGACCACGACGTCGTGGGGGTGGCCCGAGACGGCGACCTGGCCATCGGGGTGATTCTGCGAA
>DATFJS010000187.1:0-2686 GCA_035269045.1 Longimicrobiales bacterium
GACGCCGGCCGCGAGCGCCATCACGTTCTTGAGCGCGCCGCCCAGCTCGACTCCGATGACGTCCGGGTTCGTGTACACCCTGAAGTAGCGGTTCTGGAAGAGCTCCTGCGTGCGCCGCGCCACGTCGCGGTCGGCCGCCGCGGCCACGACCAGCGTGGGCGCCCGGTCCGCCACCTCGGCCGCGAAGCTCGTGCCCGACAGAACGGAGAAGTCTCCGCCGGGCCGGAGTGCGGCGAAGATCTCGTCCATACGGCGCAGCGAGCCGATCTCGATCCCCTTGGACGCGCTCACCACGAGGGCGTCCGCCGGCAGGGCGTCGATGGCCGACTCCCACGTCGCGGTGACGAACTGGGCGGGCACGACGGAAACCGCGACGTCGGCACCCTGGAGCGCCTCGCGCAGATCGGTCGTCGCCTGCACGTCGCCGCGGAGGCGAGCGCCGGGCAGGAAGGCCTCGTTGGTGCGCTCCGAGACGAGTTCGCGGACGACCTCGGCCTCGCGGGCCCACACCGTCACGTCGTGGCCGTTGTCGACCAGGACGGAGGTGAGCGCCGTACCCCAGCTGCCCGCACCGACGACGGTGACACGGCTCACGGGGTGCCCCCGTTGGTGTGCGGGCGGGAGGGGGGCGGCGGCGAGTTCTGCGACTCGGAGGCCACCGGATTCCCCCCGCCTCCGAACCGGCTCTCCTCACCCCGAAGGATCCGCTGGATGTTCGAGCGATGCGCCCAGATGACGAAGGTGGCGAGAACGGCCGAGAAGGCGACCACGACGGAGCCGCCGCGGGCCGGGGTGAAGATCACCGCGGGCGTCAGCACGAGCGCCGCGGTGATGGAGCCGGCCGAGACCATGCGGGTCGCCCACACGACCACGACGAAGGCTCCGAGGCAGATCAGCGTGGCCCAGGGCGCCATGGCGAGGAACACGCCCGCGCTCGTCGCGACCCCCTTCCCTCCCCTGAAGCCGACCCAGATCGAGAAGACGTGCCCGAAAATGGCGGCGGCTCCGAACGCGATCGACCACACCACCGGATCGGCGACACCGGCCCACCCGGCGAACAGCGCCGCCGGAAGCCATCCCTTGAAGACATCGAACAGCGCGACGGGGAGTGCGGCCTTCCAGCCGAGCACCCGGAAGGTGTTGGTGGCGCCGAGGTTTCCACTTCCCTTCTCACGCAGATCCACACCAAAGAAGCCGCGCCCGACCCAGTAGCTCGTCGGAGTCGCACCCAGCATGTAGGCGAGGACCACGAGGAGGGCGGGCATCACGATTTCGAGGAGTCTCGGAGTCGGAGTCGGAGATGCGTTCCGGTGAAGCCCCAGGCGTCCCGGAAGCCGTTCAGCAGATACCGAACATAGTGATCGGGCACGCCCTGCGGGAAGTTGACCCAGAGGACGAAGGTCGGCGGCGAGTCCGCCACTTGGGTCCCGTACTTGAACTTGATCTCGCGCCCGCTCACCACGGGTGGTGGCTGCCGGTGGATGAGGGCCTGAAGCACCTCGTTCACCTCGGATGTCTGAACCCGGCGGCGCCGCGTCTCTGCGATGTCGAGGATCATGTCGAGCCCCTTCCGAAGCCGCTGCCCCGTCACGGCCGACACGAACAGGAACGGGACCCACCGCAGGAAGGGATAGCGCGCGACGGCGGCGTTCAGGAATTCCTGCGCCGTCTGCGTCTCCTTCTCGACCAGGTCCCACTTGTTCACCAGCACACCCACACCCGCGCCGGCCTGCCAGGCCTCCTCGATGATGCGCACATCCTGGTGGTGCAGCTCACCCTCCGAGGCGTCCACGACGACCAGACAGATGTCGGCATCGTGCACCACCCGGTCGGTCCGGAGCGCAGAGTAGTACTCGACGCTGTCCTTGACCTTCGACTGCCGACGAAGACCCGCCGTGTCCACGAAGACCAGCGTGTGATCGTGATAGGTGAGCTGTGAGTCGACCGGGTCACGCGTGGTCCCCGAGATGTCGCTCACGACGGATCGCTCCTCGCCGAAGAGGCGGTTCACGATGCTGGACTTCCCGACGTTCGGCTTGCCGATGACGGCTACCCGCAGGCGCTTCGGATCGTCTTCTTCCTCCTCTTCCGGAGGGAGCGCGGCCACAATCCGGTCCAGCAGGTCGCCCGAGCCCTTTCCCGACACTGCGCTCACCGGGGCCGGGTCGCCCAGGCCGAGGCCCCAGAACTCGTGGAGGCCGATCAGCTTCGGGAGGCTGTCCTCCTTGTTCACGACGAGAATGACCGGCCGCTCCTGCTTCCGCAGGATGTCGGCGACCTTCTCGTCGATCGGGTGGAGGCCCTCCTTGCCGTCGACCACCAGCAGGAGCAGATCCGCCTCGTCGATGGCGACCATCGCCTGCTCACGCACCTGACGATCGAGGGCCTGGTCGGACTTCTCGATGATCCCGCCGGTGTCGACGAGGAAGAAGTGCCGGCCCGCCCACTCCGCCTTCGCGAAGTTGCGATCCCGCGTCACGCCGGGGCGGTCGTCGACGATGGCCAGCCGCTTGCCGAGCACGCGGTTGAAGAACGTCGACTTCCCGACATTCGGCCGTCCGACGACGGCCACGACCGGCAGACTCACGCAGCCACCTCCCCGGCGACGTCACGGAGCGTTGCGGTGACCTCCATGCCCGGCCGAACGACCGCGGGTGCCAGCTGCGCCTGGAGCTCGTCCAGCGGC
>DATFJS010000188.1:0-3617 GCA_035269045.1 Longimicrobiales bacterium
GGCCAGCGCTTCGGCGAGTGCGTCCACGGCGGAGGGACTCGTGAAGGTGAGCGCGTCGATCCGGCCTTCGTCCATGTCCCGGGCCCACATGTCCGCGGACTGCGGGGAGGGACGGGGGGCATACGCGTCGATCCGATCCACGGTCGCGCCGCCATGTCTCAGGGCATCGGGCAGCGCCTCACTGGCGGCTTCCGACGCGGGAAAGAGGATACGGGCGGAGTCGCCGAGCTTCGGACGGAGCTGCTCGACGAGCACGCTGGCGCCACCGCTCTCCGGGACGAGGTCGGCCGTCCAGCCGTGCGTCTCGATCTCGGCGGCGGTTCCGGGCCCGACCACGGCCACCTTGAGCCGCTCCGGTCGGGGGTGCGCGAAGGTGTGGACCGCGGCCATGGCGCGAACGGCCCGGCTGCTCGTCAGCACGAGCCAGTCGTAGTCACCCATCCGCCAGACGACGTCCGACAGCGCCGACGTCTGCGACGCGAAGTCGAAGGCGACGGCGGGGCGGAGCAGCGGGGTGGCGCCGCGATCGCGGAGACGTGTGCTGACCGGCCCGTCGGGACCCTCGGCACGTGTCACGACGACCCCGCGCCCCGCCAGCGGACCGGCCGCGAACGGACCGGCACCCGGAGGGTCGCTCGACCCCGCGTCGTCGATCTGCGCCGGACTCATGCGGAGGCCTCCGCGCGGACCTCGTCGAGCAGGGCGTCGGCCCCGTCCGCGGCCAGGCCCCGGGCGAGCGCCACGCCGAGTTCGAACGCGTCCTCGACATCGCCCTGGAGGCGGCCCGAGATCACGCGCGAGCCGTCGAGCGATGCGACCCGGCCCACGAGCGTCAGGCGATCCCCGGCGACGCGTCCCAGTGCGCCGATCGGCACCGAACACCCACCCTCCAGCGTGCGGAGAAGCGCCCGCTCGGCGTCGGTCTCCGACCGCGTGATCGAATGCTCCAGGCGTCGCAGAACGTCCAGCGTCCGGTCGTCGCCGTCACGCGCCTCAAGGCCGATCGCGCCCTGGGCGGGCGCAGGCGTCATCACGTCGGGATCGAGTCGCTCCGCGATGCGGTCGCCCATCCCGAGGCGTTCGAGGCCTGCGGTGGCCAGCAGGATCGCGTCGTAGTTCCCGGCGTCGAGCTTGCCCACGCGTGTCGGAACGTTGCCGCGCAGGCCCGCCACCCGAATGTCCGGCCGCGCGGCGCGCAGGAAGGCAGTGCGCCGCAGCGAGCTCGTCCCGATGCTGGCGCCTTCGGGGAGCGAATCCATCGTCGTGCCCGGCTCGGCCACCAGGGCGTCGCGGGGGTCCGCGCGTTCGAGCACGGACGCGAGCACGAGTCCGTCCGGGAGTTGCGTCGCCAGATCCTTCAGCGAGTGCACCGCGAAGTCGATCCGATCGTCGATGAGGGCCGTCTCGATGTCCTTCGTGAAGAAATCCCGGCCGCCGGCGGCGGAGAGAGGGACATCCTGGATCCGGTCTCCGGACGTCTCGATCTCCACGATCTCGAGGGGGGGAGCGTCGCCGAGCCCCGCCACGAGGTCGCGGACGTGGTGGGCCTGCCAGAGGGCGAGACGAGAGCCCCGCGTCCCGAGGCGGAGAGGCGGGTTCTGCGGCATCGAGACTGCCTTCTATGAAGGTCGGAAGGTCGCGACGGGGGTCGCGTTGCGGGCCGTTTCTCGGCACGTTACCATGCGAATTGACTGTCAAGCGCGCCTGTCGTCAAGGACTGTTTACGGTGGCAACACCTTTCCCATTCGCCGCCCTCGTCGGACAGGACGAGATGAAGAGGGCGCTCGAAATCGTCGCCGTCGACCAGGGAGTCGGCGGCGTTCTCATTTTCGGCCATCGCGGAACCGGCAAATCCACGGCCGTCCGTGCGCTTCCGGCCCTTCTTCCCGACATCGAGGTGATGGAGGGCTGCCTGTACGGCTGCGCACCCGACGGGCGTGGCGGTCGCTGTGACGCCTGCAGAGCGGGCGACACCGGGCCCGGGACGGCGCGCGCCGGCGTGCCGGTGGTCGACCTCCCGCTCGGTGCGACCGAGGACCGCGTCGTCGGCACCCTGGACCTCGAGCGCGCGCTGACCGAGGGGGTCCGCGCGTTCGAGCCCGGACTGCTGGCCCAGGCGCACCGAGGCTTCCTCTACGTCGACGAGGTGAACCTCCTCGAGGACCATCTCGTGGATCTTCTGCTCGACGTCGCCGCATCCGGCGAGAACGTGGTCGAGCGCGAGGGGCTCAGCGTCCGACACCCCGCCAGGTTCGTCCTCGTCGGCAGCGGCAATCCGGAGGAGGGGGAACTCCGCCCCCAGCTCCTCGACCGTTTCGGACTCTCGGTGGAGGTCACCACCCCCGGGGATCTCGAGACACGCATGGAGGTGCTGCGCCGTCGGGACGCCTACGACCGCGATCCGGAGGACTTCGCGAAGCGGTGGGCGTCGGCCGACGGGCGCATCCGGGCCTCGATCCGGCGAGCGCGAGCGCGTCTCGGCGACGTCGAGGTTCCCGATTCGGTGCTCGAGACGGCGAGCCGTCTCTGCCTGGCGCTCGGCACCGACGGTCTCCGGGGCGAGCTGACGCTGATTCGAGCCGCCCGGGCGCTGGCCGCGCTCGATGGCGACGACGTGGTCGCGGATCACCACATCGTGGCGGTCGCTCCCTCGGCGCTCCGACACCGTCTCCGACGGGACCCGCTGGACGACACCGGCTCCGGGGCCCGCGTCGGTCGCGCCATCGAGGAGCTGGCCGCGAACGATCCGCCCGCTGCGTGACGGGGCGACCACCGACGTGACGGAGCGACCATCGACGTGACGGAGCCGGGACCGACGTGACGGATCAGGAATCGGAGCGCCGTGCTCGCGCGCGCGCCGCTCGCGATCTCGCCTGGACCGCGGCGGCGCTGGTGGCGATCGACCCGCACGGCGTGGGCGGCATCCACCTTCGCGCCCGTCCCGGTCCCGAGCTCGACGCCTGGACCCGATCGCTCGCTGAAGCGCTCGGGGAACGCTCCCTGCGTCGAATGCCCCCGCACATCGACGCCGGTCGGCTGACCGGCGAGCTCGACCTGGTGGCCTCGCTTCGAGAAGGCAGGCGCATCGTCCGCACCGGACTGCTCACCGACGCCGACCGCGGCGTGGTGATCGTGCCGATGGCCGAGCGGCTGGAGCGGGAGGCGGGAGCGATCCTGGCGGAGGCCCTCGACACCCGTCGGGTGCTGCCGCGACTGCCCGGGCTGGCGTACGCCCCCGCGGACGTGGCCGCGGTGCTCATCGACGAGAGCCGGGACGACGAGGCCGGTCTGCCGGACATCGTCCAGGAACGCATGGGGTGTCTCGTCGTGCTCGAACCCGTCGGGTACTCGGCGCCGCCGCCGCCCGTCATCGATCCGGGCAGGGTGGAGGTCGCACGCCGGCTCGTGCGGGAGGTGGAGACGGACGAGTCCGACATCGAGACCTTCGTGGTGGCGGCCGCCCGGCTGGGCATCGCATCGCTGCGGGCACCGATTCATGCGCTCCGGATCGCGCGGGTGCACCGGGCGTGGCGTGCGGCCGGCGACATGGACGTGAGCACACCCCTTCGCATCGAGGGCGACGACCTGGCCGTCGCCGCCGCGCTTTCGCTCCTGCC
>DATFJS010000189.1:0-2455 GCA_035269045.1 Longimicrobiales bacterium
CGAGCCGGGAGAGTACCCGACGCATGCCGGTCTGCGTGACCGACGCGCCGAGGTTCTCCGTGGCGGCATCCTCGACGTTGTGGGCCTCGTCCAGGACCAGGTGCGCGTACGGCGGAAGCACCGCGGACTGGGTCCAGTTCCCCGTGGCGGACCGCACCGCGACGTCGGTGAAGAGCATGTGGTGGTTCACGACCAGGATGCGCGCCGAAGCGGCCTTCCGGCGGGACCGCTGGAAGAAGCACTCCTGAAAGTGCGGGCACCGAGCCCTCAGGCAGGCATCGGGATCGCTCCGGACCTCCTCCCAGACTTCCCCGGACGGCGGTGCGGGTAGATCGGCCAACGACCCGTCCTCCGTCGTGACCAACCACTCGCGGATGGCCTCGAGTTCCTTCGATCGATCATCGGGAAAGAGCTCGGCCGAACTGGCCATCGCGAGGCGCGCCCTCCGGATCGAGACGTAGTTGCCCCGGCCCTTCACGAGCGCCCAGGTGAGATCTCCTCCCAGCATGTCCTTCACGAGCGGAAGGTCCTTTCCGACGAGCTGTTCCTGAAGGTTGATCGTCGCCGTCGAGACGACCGTGCGTTCCTCGTTCTCCAGCGCCCAGGCGGCCGCGGGCAGCAGGTAGGCGAGGCTCTTCCCCGTCCCGGTTCCCGCCTCGACCAGCGCGATCCCGTCCTCGTTGTAGCGCTCGGCGACCAGCCGGAGCATCTCCCGCTGGCCGGGTCGGTCCTCGTACCCGGCGAAGCGGGCCGCCAGCGGACCGCCGGGTCCGATGAGATCCGCGAGCCGGTCGAGGTCCAGCGGCGTTCGCTCCCGCGGGGCCGGCGGCTCGACGACCACGTACAGCTCCGAGGCCTCGTTGTCCGTGATCGCGGTCCCGAGGCCTTCCTCCCACACCCGGGCCGCGACGCTCAGGTCGGCGTCCGAGGGGTCCAACCGACCCGAGGGGTGGTTGTGGATCATGACGCCGCCCTCGGGTGCGTCACGCGCGACGGCGAGCACCGCCGCATGATTGCCCCGGGCCACGGCCCGCGGGTTCGCGATCGTGCGATCCGGGAGAACGTCGGCGAGGAAGCAGACTTCTCGCCCCCCGGCACGCGCGATCTCAGACCGAATCCGTTCCGCGGCCTCGTCGGGCATGCGGAGAGGACGCGACGGATCCGCCGGCGGCGGTGCCTCCGGCTCGACCTCGAGCCCGTCCACCCCGACGAGGGTGGCCGTGAGGTCGGGGGAAGAGGTGTCCGAGGGGTCGGGTCCCGGTGGGGTCAACGCTGCGTCCGATGCGTCAGGTCTTGAGCTTCTGCTTCTTCGCGGCCGGAAACAGAACGTTGTTGAGGATCAGGCGGTACCCCGGGGAGTTCGGGTGAAGGTCGAGATCGGTGGGAGGATCCCCGATCTGGTGCTCCGGATCCTCGGGGTCGTGTCCCCCGAAGTAGGTGAAGGTGCCCTCGCCCCACGCGCCGTGGATGTACTTGGCCCACGACGACTCGCGGGCGAGGACGACGACACCGGGCTTGAGCAGATCCTCGCGGAACGCCGTGGTGAGCCCGTAGAAGTCCTCGATGACGCCTTCGTGATTCTGGGTGAGCATCGCGGGCACCGGATCGAATTCCGCCGAGAATTCGAACAAACTGTAGACACCCAACTCCTTGCGCCACGGAGTGTTGACCTGGTGCGCGTCGATGTCACTGAAGGCGCTCACGGTCGGCGCGGTCTGAATCTCCGCGCCTTCGAACGCCATCGAGCCCGCCCAGTCGATCGCCTGGTTGGCCCGCGGGTCGGGCGGTGTGCCATCGGCGAAGGAGGCCGCGATATCGACGGGTCCCGCGGCCAGCGCGAGTTCGAGGGTCTCCGTGGCGGAACACATCGCGAACAGGAAGCCTCCCTCCTCCACGTACGCACGGATCGACGACGCCACCGCCTTCTTCATCGCGGGCACGGACGGGTACCCGAGTTCCGTGGCCATCTCCGTATTCCGGGCGACCTCCTCCTGCAGCCAGTCGGACCCGGCATAGCTCAGGTAGAACTTCGAGTACTGCCCCGTGAAGTCCTCGTGGTGCAGATGCACCCAGTCCCACTCGTCCAGGCCGCCGGTGAGGACGTCGCGGTCCCAGATCTGATCGTACGGGATGTCGGCGTACTCGAGCGCCATCGTCACCGCGTCGTCCCACGGCGTGGAGTTCGGCGGGGTGTAGACCGCGATCTTCGGCGCCTTCTCGAGCGGGACCGCCTCCATGTTGCCCTCGGACATGCGGGCGCGGATCCGGGCGACCGCCGCCGCGTCGACCGGTTCGGTCCTCACCCCTCGGAGCGCGGCCTCTCCCCGGATCCGTTCGCTGTCCGGCAGCAGGAACGCCCCACCTCGGTAGTTCAGCAGCCACTCCGCGGTCTGGCCCGCCTCGAGCACCAGGAACGTGAGCCCGTACGCCTTGAGGTGGTTGGTCTGCTCGCGGT
>DATFJS010000190.1:0-4360 GCA_035269045.1 Longimicrobiales bacterium
GGGCGCCCGGTCGACGATGCCCCGGGCGTGGTATCGCGAGCAGGTCGAGGCCGGCCGGATCGAGGACCGCCATCTGGCGCGCGCGATCCCCGCGGCACGGGAAGCCGCACAGCGCCGTGCCGAGATCCTGCGCCATCTCCCGACCGACGTCGTGGAGCTGCGGGAGCACCTCCATCCGGACTGCGCCAATGTGACCCGGACACCGGACCCCGTGGTCGCGGATGCGGCCCGCCGGGTCAGCGGCCTCGCCTGGGACGAGATCGTCCGGGATCGGGTCTCGGCGTGGGCATCCGACCACTTCGACGAGGGACAGGCGGCATGGGCCTCCCCCTGGAGTGATGCGGGGGTCTGGCGCGCGTGGCGCGCGGACGCGGCGATCGACCGGACGCCCGAGGTCATGGGTCTGTCCGCCTTCCGCGCCTTCGTCCGCTCGCTCCCGACCGACGCCGCCGAGGCGCGGGCCGACCTCACCGACGAGCTGAATCTGGCCGACGACGATCTGGAACTGTACCTGCACCGGCTCCTCATGCAGGTCGGAGGCTGGTCGGCCTGGGCGGGTCGGAGGCTCTTCGAAGCCGATCTCGCGGGGGGCGACGACACGTCGATCACGGATCTCCTCACGGTGCTTCTCGCCTGGGAAGTCGCCATGCTCCGGTGCTATGAGTCGCTCGAGATCCGCACGGTGTGGCACGAGCTCAGACGGCAGGCGGAGCAGGGCCCCGATCGCGAGCGCGCCGAGGCGGCACTTCGCGTCGATCTTCTTCTTCAGGATGCATTCGAGCAGGCCGAGCACGAGCGGATGGTCGGTCGGTTCGAGCGGCACGCGGCGAGTCGGACGATGGAGACGGAGGATCAGCGCCCGCTGCTTCAGGCCGCCTTCTGCATCGACGTACGATCCGAGGTGCTGCGGCGGGCCCTCGAGCAGGTCGCTCCGCGGACGCAGACGATCGGGTTCGCGGGGTTCTTCGGGGTGGCGCTCGACTATCAGCCGGTCGGAGAGACCCGACGGCAGGCCCTCTGCCCGGTACTCCTCACACCCGGTGCGGAGGCTCGTGAGGTCGTGATCGGCGACGAGGCCGAGAGCGAGCGCCTGGGCCTGGTACGGGGGCTGCGCCGCCGGGCGTCGACGGCGTGGACCTCCTTCAAGATGGGTGCCGTGTCCTGCTTCGGCTTCGTCGGTCCGGTCGGGCTGGCCTACGCGGCGAAGCTGATCGTCGACGGATTCGGCCGGACCCGTCCGGCAGACGTGCCGGGCACGGACGGCCTCACTCCGTCCGAACGCGACCTTCTCGCGCCCGAACTCGGCCTGTCCTTCCATGCCCGGATCGACACGGCCGAGTCCATTCTGCGGGGCATGTCGCTCACGACCGACTTCGCCCGTGTCGTCGTGCTCGCCGGCCACGGATCCACGACCACCAACAATCCACATGCATCGGGGCTCGATTGCGGGGCCTGCGGGGGTCGCGGCGGTGAGGTGAACGCCCGGGTCGCGGCGGATCTCCTGAACGACGCTGCCGTTCGGACCCGGCTCCGGAAGCGGGGGATCCGGATCCCCGACGACACCGTGTTCGTCGCCGCGCGTCACGACACCACCACCGACGACGTCACGATTCTGGACGCCGCGGCACTGCCCGACAGCCACGAGCGCGACCTGAAGCGGGTCCGGCAGTGGTTCGCGGAGGCGAGCGGGCTGGCCCGAAGGGAGCGCGCCCCGGCCCTCGGGCTGAAGCCGGAGGCTCCCGAACTCGCCACACGAATCCGCGAGCGGGCCCGGGACTGGTCGCAGGTACGCCCCGAATGGGGACTGGCCGGCTGCTCCTCCTTCGTCGCGGCCCCGCGCGAACGGACCGCAGGTCTCGACCTCGGCGGGCGAGCCTTCCTCCACTCCTACGACTGGGGTCAGGACGAACAGTTCGACGTTCTCGAACTCATTCTCACCGCGCCCGCCGTCGTCGCCAGCTGGATCAGCCTCCAGTACTACGGATCGACCGTGGACCCGGCCGTCTTCGGCAGCGGCAACAAGACGCTGCACAACGTGGTCGGGACCGTGGGCGTACTCGAGGGCAACGGAGGCGACCTCAGGGTGGGACTCCCGATGCAGTCGGTCAGCGACGGCGAGCGCACGATGCACGAGCCGCTCCGCCTGAACGTGATCGTCGAGGCACCGATCGAGGCCATGAGCGCGGTGATCGAGCGGAACGAGCACCTTCGGCATCTGGTCGACCACGGCTGGATGCACCTGTGGGCGATGGGGGCGTCCGGTCGCCTGACCCACCGGTACGTCGGAGAGGGGCGCTGGGCGCGCGTCCGCCCGGCCCTTCGGAGCGCGGTCGCCGACCGCTCCGCCGAGGCCGCCGCCTGAGAGGACGGCGGGTCCGATCGGGAGACCGGTCCGCCTGCGGGTCGATGCGGGCTCGTGCCGGTGCGGGCACGGTCGGGCGGGCAGGGGGGATGCGCCGAGGGGCGGGTGATCGCACCTTCGGCACGTCCCTTTCGCCGTCCGGAGTACGAGCATGCGCCCCACCCACGTGACCGACCCGAACCGTTCCCGATTCCTCGCCCCCGTCCTGGCAGCCGTCCTCGTCCCGGCAGCCGTGCTCGCCCCGGCTTCCCCCGCGTTCGCGGCGGCGCAACAGCCCGGACCCGCCGCGTACGGCGACCGCGTCGAGGTCGTCCGGACGGAGTACGGCGTGCCCCACGTGCTGGCCGACGACCTCGCGGCCATGGGGTACGGCCTGGCCTGGGTGATGATGGAGGACTACCGGGAGGAGGTGCCCGAGGCGCTTCTTCGCGCGAACGGCCGCTGGGCGCTGGCCGGAGGGGGCCCCGATGCGGTGAACGGGGACTTCGCGGGGCGACTCGATCACGAGTTCGCCGGGGAGACCTACCATCTGCTGCGGAAGGACGTTCGCGACGTCTACGCCGGGTTCTCCGCGGGGCTGAACGACTTCATCCGGACCTACCCGGACTCGCTGCCCGACTGGGCCCGCCCGGAGTTCACCCCGCAGGACGTGGCCGCGCGCGACATCTCCGTCTGGGATCAGGGCGCCGTCACCGACTTCGAGCGACTCCGCCGCCGCCAGCCCCCGATCGAGCCCGACCCCGAGGACGGCTCGAACGCCTGGGCACTCGCCCCCGAGCGGTCCGAATCGGGGAACGCGCTTCTCCTGCGAAACCCGCATCTTTCCTGGACCGCCGGCTACTACGAGGCGCATGTGCGCGTGCCCGGCGTGATCGACTTCTACGGCGACTTTCGCCTCGGCGGGCCGTTCACCACGATCGGCGGGTTCAACGAGCGGCTCGGGTGGGCGACCACGAACAACGGCCCGGAGCTCGAGCAGTTCTATGCACTGCTCCGTGACCCGGAGGACCCGGATGCGTACCGCTTCGACGGCGGGCGCGTGGCGATCGATCGACGCACGGTCACCGCGGAGTTCGTGCGATCGGACGGATCGATCGGGAGCGCGACCCGGGAAATGTCCTTCACGCCGCTCGGTCCCGTCGTGTACGAGGTCGAGGACACGGTCTACATCGTGAAGGCGCACGGACTGTCCCAGTACCGTGTGGGCGAGCAGTGGCTCGGGATGATGCAGGCGGACGACTTCGACGAGTGGACCGAGGCGATGAAGATCCGGGCGAAGGTCTCGTCCAACCTGACCTACGCGGATGCCGACGGCGTCATCCACCTGATCTGGAATGCCGCGATCCCCTCACTGCCACATCCACCGTCCGACTGGCCGGTGCTCGCGACCACGACCGAGGACGTCTGGACCGAGCTGGTCCCGTACGAGGATCTCCCGCAGCTGACGAACCCGCCCGGCGGCTACGTCCAGAACGCCAATGACCCGCCGTACTACACGAACATGCGGGCGGTGCTGCCACGCGAAGACTATCCGGAGAATTTCCCGGACCCCGAACTCCGGTTCCGATCGCAGAACTCCATCGAGCTGATCGACACGGACGATCGGCTCACCCTCGACGAGTTCGTCGAACTCAAGCACGCGATGGGCATGACGATCGCGGACCGGATGAAGGGGGAGCTCGTCGACATCCTCGAGCGCGTCGGTCCCGAGGATCAGGAGAGCCGGAACGCGCTGGACGCGCTCGTCGGCTGGGACAACACGGCGTCCCGCGACTCGCGGGCCAGCTCGCTCTTCGAGCTCTGGGTCGACGAGTACTTCGACCTCGTACCCGATTCGCTCGCGTACGACGTCGAGTGGACCGAGGAGGAGCCGATGACGACCCCGCGCGGCGTCGGCGACGAAGCGGCCGCCGTCGAGGCGTTCCGGCGTGCCATCGGGGAGGCCGAACGCCGCTGGGGCACCTGGGACGTCACCTGGGGCGAGGTGCACCGCATTCG
>DATFJS010000191.1:0-2507 GCA_035269045.1 Longimicrobiales bacterium
TCGGAATACTCGGACTGGCGTCGACCACGCTGTTCGTCGTGCGTCAGACCCAGGTGGCGGAGGTGGCTACCGAGCGGGTCATGGCGCTGCAGAGCGTGATCGAGCGACTCAACGCGACGCCCTACAACAGCATCTCGAACAGCACGGAGCCTGTGACGATCGGTTCGTTCGAGGTTACATGGACGGTGTCCGAGGGGTCGCTTTCCAAGCAGGTGGTGCTCGTGACGACTGGCCCGGGCCTCCAGTACAATACCGATCAGCCCACGCTGGCTCCGTCGGTTTCCGAGACGTTCGAGTACAGGATTCTGTCCCGATGAAGACCCGATTCGGATTCACCGTGATCGAACTCCTCGTCGTCGTGGTCATCGGTACCCTGGTCGTGCTTGGCACGCTTCAGGTGCTCACGACGAATCGGCGGACGTACACCGTCCAGAACGCCGACCTCCAGAACCAGCAACAGCTTCGTGCTTCGCTCGATGTGCTCCTGGCCGAGCTTCGGCAGGTGTCCTCGAGAGGCGGCGACATCATCGCCGCGAGTGAGAACTCGATTCAGCTCCGCAGCATGGACGACTTCGGCGTGGTGTGCGAGGTGAATGCGTCATCACTTGGTATCCTCTCGTACACAGGGGCAACGCCCTTCGGGGTCGAGCCGCTCCTGGTCTTCGTGGATCGCGATCCGCTCACCAGCATCGACGACACGTGGGAGCTGTGGAGCCCGGGCGTGGAGCTCGGAAGCTCCGCTCTGACCACGGGCACCTGCGACGGATCGACATCGCAGGTGGTGGATGTGCAGGGCGATGCCGAAACGGCGGTCCAGGCCGGTTCGGTGCTCGTCGGAGCCCCGGTGCGGAACTTCGATGTGCACACGTGGGCGATGAGTGACGGCACCGGTGACTGGTTCCTGACGCTCGATCGCGGTGGGGGTCCCGTCGAGGTGGTGGGGCCGCTGGCTCCGGACAGTCGGGACAATCCGCTGTCGTTCACCTACTTCGATGAAAACGGTGCCGAGATCACGTCGCCGTCGACCGCCGCGGAGCTCGAAGCCATCCGACAGATCGAGGTGACGGTCGCGGCATGGTCCCCCGTGCGCAACAGGGACGGGACGAACGTGCAGGATGATCTCACGGTCTCGGTATATACTCGCAACTGACGTACACGGTGACGCCGCCCGGTGGGGGCATCACGATGATTCACACGGCCGACAGGCCTGGGAGAGGCAATGAACGACCGACAGCCACATGACTTCGAGCGGGACCTTCGCGGCACCGAGGGCTTCGCGATGCCCGCCGCGATCTTCGCGCTGGTGATTCTTGGCGTTCTGGTGGTGGGCGGATTCTTCATGGCCCGTCAGGAAAGCCGCATCGGGATCGCCAGCGAGCGCACCGCCCGCGCCTTCTACGCCGCGGAGACCGGTGTGGCGGAGGTGGTGGAGAACTGGGATGCGGGCACGTACGTCGGGCTGGATCAGCTCGAGAGCACGGCGGCCACGGTCTCGGGCACCGACTGGTCCGCGAACGTGACCAAGCTCTCGGACCTCTTCTACCTCGTCGAGTCGCAGGGGCTGATCACCGAGGGTGCGGCCCATGGGGACGCCGAGAGATCGGTCGCCTCGCTGGTGAAGATCCGGACGCTCGATCTCGAGCTGGATGGCGCGCTCACGACGCAGAACCAGCTCAACTTCGGTGGTTCCGCGCTCATCAAGGGTGCGGACACCAATCCGGACGGGAGCGGAAAGACCCGGGCGATCTGGGGGGGCGACATCTGCTCGGCGTACACGCTCGACGACAAGGCGGGCCTGGTCATCGACAGCGAGTCCAACATCAACTGGAACGGTAACGAGAAGAAGATCCGGCAGGAGATGAACGGGGACCCGATCATCCTCGAGCAGGCGACGGACTTCGAGGCGCTGCTGGAGCAGTGGGAGGATCTGACCAACGCCGCGAACCTCGAGTACACGTCGGACCTCAGCGGGACGGACTTCGCACCCTCTCTCACGGCCGACAACCGCTGCAACCTCGCGGATCGGAACAACTGGGGCGCACCGCTCGACACCTCGTCGCCCTGCTTCGACTACTTCCCGATCATCTACCTCAACAACCCGGGCCAGGAATGGACCCTCAACGCGAAGGGTGCGGGCCAGGGTATTCTGCTCGTCGAGGGTGACCTGAGGGTGAATGGCGGCTTCGAGTTCTACGGACCCGTGATCATCCGCGGCACGCTCACGACCAACGGTTCCGGCGGCCACTTCTGGGGCGGGACGATCGCCGAGAACTTCGAGAACGAGGATCAGAAGGTGCTCGGTGACGCAGAACTCCAGTATTCGAGCTGTGCGCTCGGGCGCGCGATTCTGGGATCGAGCTTCAACCGTCCGAACGTGATTTCGGAACGGAGCTGGGTCGACATGACGGGCGCGAGGGGACGCTGATCCGCCCGCGACGGGGCATCGTCCCGGATGCGCCTCGGAGGCCGGAGCGCGGCATACGCGGTCCGGCCTCTGGTTCAGGCGG
>DATFJS010000192.1:0-2555 GCA_035269045.1 Longimicrobiales bacterium
GCCCACGGGTGGTGGGTCGTCGGCGACACCAAGATGTCGAAGTCGCTGGGGAACGTGATCGACCCCCTGCAGCTCCGGGACGACTACGGCGCCGACGCGCTCCGCTGGTACCTGCTGCGCGAGATGCCGACCGGGCAGGACGCCTCGTACACGCCGGAGCGCTTCGACATCCGCTACGAGGAACTCGCGAACGTCCTCGGGAACCTCGCCTCCCGCACACTCGGAATGACCGCGAAGTATCGCGACGGGATCGTCCCGTCCGCGCCAGGTGCCGGCCTCGACGACGAGATCGAGGCGACGTACGAGGCGATCGATTCGGCCCTCGCCTCCTATCGCGTCAACGAGGCGCTGGGGGCGGCCATGGACTTCGCCCGGGCGGCGAACGGCTACGTCGAGACCCGCGAGCCGTGGGCGCAGTCGAAGGATCCAGACCGGGCGGACGAACTGGACGAGACGCTCGCCACGCTCGTTCGTGCGCTCGTCGTGCTGGCAGCGCTGTTCGAGCCGGTCTGCGTCGAGAAGATGCGAGAACTCGCGGGTCGACTCGGGCTCGAGCGTGTACCGACGCTCGAGGCGGCGCGTGCGACCGAGGTGGCCGGGCGCACCGTCGAGAAGGGCGAGCCGCTCTTCCCGCGCATCGATCGCTGACCCGCCGATGTGGACCCGTGCCGATGCACGGCGGAACCCTTCCCCTCCGAGCGGTGTCTCCCCTTCGTGGCGAACTCGACGCACCTCGTCGATCTTGGCGGCCCGCGCGGCGGCCCGCGTTGACACCATTTCCGGATTCCGGCTAATTTTTCAGGCTGAGCGTGCCGGGCGCCCCCGGCTTCCCGCCCCGACTTCTCCGTGATCCCGCAGGGATTCGCATGAGCCAGAACCGATGGACGCTTCTCGTCGTGCGCGACGAGGCCGACCCGATCCGACAGATCGAGGTATCGTCGGGGCGTATCCGTCGGTGGGCCGTCGGAGTCGGTGCGACCCTCTTCGGCATCTTCGCCCTCGCGGCGTGGATCGGCACCGGCGGGATCCCGCGCATGGATGCGCAGTCGGCCCGCGCCGAGAACGAGCTCCTCACCGAGGAACTCGTCGAACTCCGCGAGCGGATCGCCGGATTCGAGGGGACGCTCGAAGATCTCTCCGAGCGCGATCGCCAGATGCGCGCCCTCGCCGGTCTCCGCGGAATCGACGCGCAGATCCTCGAAGTCGGTATCGGTGGACCGGGACTCTCGAGCCCCGAATCGACACCTCTCTGGGACGTCGATCCCGAGGCGGCATCCGAGACGTTCGCGGCTTCCTGGGATCTCTCGGCACTCGAGCGGCGCGCCAGCCTGCTCGCGCAGAGCTTCGAGGCCGTCGGCGACTCCTTGACGGCCCACCGCGACCTCCTCGAGTCGACGCCGTCGATCCTCCCGACCTCCGGGTACCTGAGCAGCCGCTTCTCGAATTCGCGGCTGCACCCGATCCACGGTCGCGAGCTTCCGCACGAGGGTGTGGACATCTCCGCGCCGAAGGGCACCCCCATTCTGGCCGCCGCGAAGGGCACCGTGATCCGGGCGGGATGGGTGGCCGGGTACGGCCAGATGGTCGAGGTCGACCACGGGTACGGCTACACCACGCGCTACGGGCACGCATCCGAACTGCTCGTCCGGGTGGGTCAGCAGATCGAGCGCGGGGCGATGATCGCCCGCGTGGGAGCGTCGGGGATCGCAACGTCCTCGCATCTTCACTACGAGGTCCGCGTGAACGGGGAGCCCCGGAACCCGATGAACTTCGTACTGGACGTGGTCCCCTGATCAGGATCCGGCTGCAGCGTCTCGTGATCTCGGGTGCCCTCGTGGCACCCTTTTTCATTTCTGCGGGGGGCGTCCTGCCCCTTGCCGCGCAGGACGGTGCGGTTGTCGGGGGCCCCGAACGCTCCGACACGACGGGACGCTCGGGCGATCCACTCGTCGCCACTCCCGTGGCCGCGGGTCCCGGTACACCTAGAATTCTCCGACTCCCCCACGGCGACGGTTCGATCGTCGCCCTGCGCATGTTCGTGCCGCTCGACGAAGCACCGTCCGAGGCGGGGGGCGGCTGGATCCTCGCGCGGCTGGCCGAGCGCCGCATCGCGGAGGCCGCCCGTCGCCTCGGTGCCGACGTGGCGGTGCGACGCACCCCCGACGGGGTCTCCTACGCGGTCGCGGGACCCCGCACCGATTTCGACTATCTGGCGTACATCCTCCGTCTGGCCGCCTCCGAGCCCGACCCCTCCTTCGTGGTGGACGCACGACGGGAGCTCCAGGCGGCGCTGGACGGACTTCTGGAGACCGGCCCCGGCCAGGTGGAGCTCGCACTCCGCCTCCGTACCGCGGTCGGACCGCCGACCACGGGCACCCCGGGAAGCCTGCCCGGGCTCTCGGCCGCCACGGTGCGCGACCTGTGGAGTCGGACCCACCGACCGGACCGGACCACACTCCTCGTGTCGGGCGACGTGGCGTCCCCCCTCCTGCTCGCGTCCCTCACCGACGTCGGAGCCTCCGACCCCGCGGTCCCCGCCCGCCCCGCCGGACCCC
>DATFJS010000193.1:0-4589 GCA_035269045.1 Longimicrobiales bacterium
GGGGTACCGCTCGGAGAGCGCGTGATAGACGAGGACCCCGACGCCCAGTTCACCTGCCACGTCGAGCGCGACGTCGAGCGCGGGGTTTTCGTGGCCCCGCACTGCCGTACGCATCCAGTAGAGCACGAACTCCCCGTCGCCACGTGCAGCGGCTCCCGCGTGCACGTGCACGCGCTCGAGGAGGCGCTCCGGAAGCGACGTCAGGAGGTTGTCGAGGTCGGAATCGGGTGGGATCGAGTCGGTCATGGGTCGACGAACCCTCGACGAGACGTCGGGTTCAGCCGAGGTCGGGCGTCGTACGGGTCAGCCGACCCGGGCGAGACCCCAGCGAGCGACCACGAAGCCCGCCATCACGGCCAGAAGGCCGATCACCAGGCTCGCCGCCACATAGACGACGGCCCGGCCCTCGTGCCCGTCCTGGACCAGCCGCACCGCCTCGAGCGAGAAGGTGGAGAACGTGGTGAAGGCACCCAGGAATCCGATCCCGACGGCGCTCCGCATCCACTCTCCCGATGCGGCGGCATCCGCCCAGACCGCGACGATCCCCAGGCCGAAGCATCCCACGACGTTGACGAGCAGCGTGCCCCACGGGATGGCGAACCCGAGGGCGCCGTGGACGACGCCGGAGATGCCCCAGCGCGCGAGGGCGCCCGCGGCCCCGCCAAGTCCGATCCAGATCCACTGCATGTCGGTCATCCTCGCAATCGCTGTCCATCCCCGGTGGGTCGGGGTTCCCCTGTGCGCAGGGGCGAGTCTCCCGCTAATGTCCGGGAGTAGGGCGTGGAACGATACCGCCCCGCGTACCATCCCCTCCACCCACCCCGCTCATCATGGTCAATCCCCTGCGCCTCGCGCTCGCGGCGTCGCTCGTGACGATGCCCCTCTCCGCACAGACGTCCACCGCGCCGGTGGGTACGCTTCCCGCCGCCACGCAGATCGAACTCGCCGTGCAGGCCGCACCTCCCGAGATGCGCGCCGAAGCGACCGTGCAGGGATACGACGAGGCGGGCAACTTCGTGACGCTCCGCGAAGGGAGCAACGAGATGGTCTGCATGGCCCCCAGCCCCGACTCGGAGATGTTCGAGGTTTCGTGCCACCACATCGACCTGGAGCCCTTCTTCGAGCGTGGCCGGGAACTCCGCGCGGCCGGGATCATCGGCCAGGAGCGCACCCAGATGCGCTGGGACGAGGTGGAGGCGGGAACGCTCCCGCTTCCGTACGGAACGATGAACTACATCCTCACGGCCGAGGGATTCGACGCAGGCACGGCCGAGATCGTGAACCCCTCGATCCGCTGGGTGATCTACACGCCCAACGCGACGCCGGAATCGACCGGCCTCAGCGCGCAGCCCACCGGCACGGCTCCGTGGCTGATGTTCTCTGGCACCCCCGGTGCACACATCATGATCACGCCGCCACGCGGCTGAAGGGAGACGGAATGACCGACCGACTCACATCGAAGCAGCGAGCGTATCTCCGTGGGCTCGCCCACGACCTCAAGCCCGTGGTCCATGTGGGCCACGAGGGCCTGGAGCCTCCCGTCGTCGAGTCGATTCTCGAGGCGTTCAACACGCGTGAGCTCCTGAAGGTGAAGGTGCTCGAGAACGCCCCGGGGGACGCGCGGGAGACCGCCCGGGAGATCGAGGAGGCCGTGGCGGACGTGCACGTCGCCCAGACCATCGGGCGCACGATCGTGCTCTACCGTCGCGACCCCGACGAGCCGGAGATCGAGCTTCCCGGCTGAGGCTCCGAGTTCCGGTACGAACGACGAGGGGGCGGCCGCAGCGATGCGACCGCCCCCTCGTGTGCGTCGTCTCGAGTCGTCGTCCGATCTACTCGACGATCTCGATCGCCTCGATCTCGAAGATCAGGGTCTCGTTCGGTCCGATGGCGTCACCCGCACCGGCCTCACCGTATCCGAGCTCGCTCGGGATCCAGATCCGCCACGTCGATCCCATCGGGATCATCTGCAGCGCCTCCGAGAAGCCCGGAATGACACCGCCGACCGGGAAGGTCGCCGGCTCGCCACCGTAGGACGAATCGAACTCGGTTCCGTCCACCAGGGTGCCGCGGTAGTGGAGAATCACCTGGTCCTCGGGTCCGGCGATCGGTCCGTCGCCCTCCTCGATCACCTCGTACTGGAGACCGCTTTCCGTGACCGTCACCTCGTCCCGGGCGGCGTTCTCCTCGAGTGCGGCGGCACCGCGCGCAGCCGCCTCGTCCGCGCGGTCTGCCTCCGTAGCGACCATCGCGGCGCGAATGGCCTCGACCGTGGTCTGGAGCGCGGCCTGCCGCTCTTCCCACGGAAGCGCGGAGGTGTCGGCCAGTGCGTCACGCATGCCGGCCATGTAGGCGTCGGTGTCGAGTTCCTCCTGGCCGGGGCGAACGGACTCGCCGAAGTCGTAGCCGAGTGCGTAGCTGCCTCGCTGCTTTTCGGTGGCCAGAGACTCCGCGGACGCGGGCGAGCCGGCGTCGGGCGGGGTGCAGGCGGACGCGACCAGCGCCAGGGCGGCCGCGAACATGGGGATCCGGTTGTGCATCGGTCCTCGTGAAGTTGGAATGATCTGTAGCTTTGAAAGATAACGAGATTCTCCCGTTCCTCACCCGCCACGCCCGCCGACCCGTGCCACGAGACCTCCGAGCCGACGCCCACAGCCTGATGCTGGCGGGCCTGCGTGCCGTCGATCCGGCGCGTCTCGTCGCGCGTACGCTCGCCGACCCGGCCACGCTCGTCGCCTGGGCGCCCGATCTGGCTCGGGACGACGCCGGGCTGCCGGCCACGCCGCTGGATCGTGAGCCCGGTGGCGATACGCTGCTGGTGGCGATCGGGAAGGCGGCGGGCGGGATGGCGCGGGGCGCGGCGTCTGTGCTCGGCCACCATCTGACCGCCGGCGTCGTCGTGACCTCGGATGGAGCGCCGCTCCCGGACCTTCCGGGTCGGCTGCGCACGCACCGGGCCGCGCATCCGTGTCCCGACGACCGCAGCGTGACGGCGGCACAGGACATCCGGCGCCTGCTCGAGGGGGCCGGAGATGCGGACCGGGTCCTGGTACTCCTGTCCGGAGGCGGTTCGGCGCTGGTGACCGATCCCGCCGACGGCCTCGACCTGGATGCGATTCGGGCCACCCACGACGTCCTGTTGCGGTCCGGGTGGCCGATCGGCGAGATCAACGACGTGCGTCGCGTTCTGGATGGCCTGAAGGGCGGAGGAATGGCTCGGCTGGCCCATCCAGCCTCCGTGATCGGCCTGGCCCTCTCGGACATCCCCGGGGGATCCGTCACGGACGTCGCCTCCGGGCCGCTTTCCGCCGCTCGAAGGAGCTGCCAGGATGTGGAGATCGCGCTGCGGCGGGGCGAGCTCTGGATGCGGATTCCCGAGTCGGTCCAGACCTTTCTGCGGGATCGTCGCTCGGTGGCGCTCGTCGAGCCCCCGGCGGTGGACCTGCGCGCACTCGGCTCCGGCGGGGCCGCCGTGGATGCCGTGGCCGACGAAGCGAACCGACTCGGCTACTCGGTGCTGCGTCTCGGGACGTCGCTGGAGGGGGAGGCCTCCGCGCTCGGCCGTGGTCTGGCCCGCACCGCGCGGGCCGTGCGCGACGGGGTTACGGACGTCCGGCTCCCGGCGTGCCTGATCGGAGCCGGGGAGGCGACCGTGGAGGTGCGGGGGAACGGCACCGGTGGCCCCAATCAGGAGCTGGCGGTCGGCGCGGCGGTCGCGCTGGACGGCTGTGACGGCGTCGTAGTCGCCTCCCTCGGCACGGACGGGATCGACGGACCGACCGATGCGGCCGGTGGATGGGCCGACGGCACGTCCAGCCGGCGGGCCCGGGCCCTCGGCGTCGATCTCGAGGAGGCGCTCGCCCGGAACGACTCGGGAACCGCGCTCCGAGCTCTCGGCGATCGCATCGTGACCGGACCGACCGGCACGAACGTCGCCGACCTCTACCTCGTCCTCGTCGACGAAGTCTGACTCAGCGGCAGCCGAGCTCGTTCCGTGGCTCCGCCGGGAGGATCAGTTCGACGACGTCGCCCGGGACGAGAGACACGATTCCGGTGACGCAGGTGGGGCCGGTGAAGTATTCGAGCTGGAACCGGACTTCGCGGGTGGCCGACGACATGCGGAAGTCGAAGGCGCGCTCCTGCGACGACCCCAGGCGGCCGATGCGAACCCGCTGTCCCTGCGTGTAGGCGTTCACCGCGAAGATCGTGACGTCCATGAAGCTCGGATTCATCGCCCGAACGCGGAACGTCTCCGAGGTGGCCGCGGCATCGCCGCCGCCTCCGCTGGTTCCCCCCGTGAAAGGGTTCCCGGTACCACCGGTGGCACACGCGGTGAGGGTGAGGGCGGCGAACAGCGCGAGGAGTCGATGCATGGCTGCGGAGTCCGGTACGAATGAACGGGGCGGCGCGCACATGAGAATGTACACGCCGCCCCGTTCGAGCGATCCCGCCTCGTGCACCGCGGTTCCTTCTGCGTGGCGCCGCGGTGCTCGGGATCGTGCTGGTTTCAGCGGACGATCAGCTGCCGGTTCCCTCTTCCGTGCTGCGGCTCAGCTCGTGGAGCACCGGCAGGAACATCACCTCGCGGA
>DATFJS010000194.1:0-5738 GCA_035269045.1 Longimicrobiales bacterium
GTTCGAGAGGAGGAGCAGCGCCGGCCGGAAGAGCTTGCCCCGGAGAAGCGCCAGGTAATCGTTCACCTCCTCGATCCGGTCGAAGTCGGAGGTGATGATGCGCCTGAGCTCGTCCATGACGAGGTCGAGGCGGTCCGCGACGGGACCCTGGATCTCGTCGAGCGAGGGGAGCGACACGCCCGGTCGGGCGGCGTCCGAGGGGTCCGGTGTCACCGCAGCGTCCGGAGGCGTTCGGTGACGTCGGCGAAGTTGATGTCGAGCGCGAAGACCTTGTCGTAGAACTCGATCGCCTGTTTCGTCTCGTCGAGTTCCTCGTACGCACGTCCGAGGAAGTAGTAGATCCCGACGAGTTCGTCCTCCGACTCGTCACTCTTTCGGAGCGCCCGCTTGAGGGTGTTCACCGCCGCTTCGGGCTCGCCCTTCTCCATGAAGACCTGACCGAGCAGCTCGTAGGTAGGGAGGTGCTCCGCGCTCGCACGCAGCGCCTGCTGGAACTCCTCGATGGCTTCGTCGAGGAGGCCCATCTCCTTGTAGGCGGTCCCGAGGTCGTGATGCGCCTTCACGTCGGTGGCGTCGAAGTTCTCGGCGACCTTCTCCTTGAACTGGGACAGCATCTTCTTGAAGTCGGCGTCCTCGTCCCCGCTCGGTTCCTCGTAGGCGACGGTGAAGCGGGTGGTCTTCTCCTCCTCCTCGTCGTCGAAGATCATCGCGCCGAGGTCCACGTAGTCCTCGGAGGCCGCGACCTCCTCGACCCGACGGGACTCGGCGGCGCCCGCGACCGCGGCCTTCGCGTCCGCGTTGTCGGGCTCGATCGAGAGCACCTGCTGATAGACGGAGCGGGCCTTGCCGGACTCACCCGTCCGATCCAGGGCACGCGCGAGCGCCAGGTAGGCGGTCGCCATCGCCGAGTCGTCGTTCATCCGGTACGCGGTCTCGACCATGCGCTGCGGAATCGCGACGTCCTCGGGCGCCTGCCCGGCCATGTCTGACAGTCGGGCGAAGAGCTCGGCGGGGTCGTCGGGCACGTCGACGGGCACCTCGCCCAACGAGGGCGCGTCCGAGGCGACCTCCTCGAACGCCGTCTCGATCTCCGTGGCGGACTCGTCGAGCTCGGCCGCGAACTCGATGACGTCGTCGTCGTCCGGCCCGTCCTCGTAACTGACGAGCGGGAGGTCCGCACCGAGAACCTCGTCGTCGTCGAGATCGGCGACCGTGTCCAGCTCGTCGATCGCCCCGAATGCGTCGTCGTCCACGACGTCGTCCTCGAAGGTCACGAGCGGCAGATCCTCGGGCGGACCGTCGGACGAGGCATTCACCTCGACCTCCGGAACGCGCGGCTCGTCGTCGGTGATGGAAATCTCCCCGAACTCCGCCTCGATCTCGACGTCGCCCGGATCGGCGATCGCCGTCGTCTCGATCAGAAGCTCGCCGGTGTCGCCGTCCCCGGCCGGCTCGGGCTCGGCGGGATCATCGTGCACCCGGATGGTGGAGAGGTCCACGGACGGGTCGATCTCCTCCGCCTTCGCCTCGACCTCGCGCACACCCTCGGCGTCTCCTTCCGCCTGGAGCGCCGCTCGGCCCTTCGCGAGGTGGCGGAGCGCCTCCTCGGTCTGATCGTTCGCCGCACTCATGACGGCGAGCGCGAGCAGGACCCGCGTGTCGGTCGGATCGAGCGCCGCGCACTCCCGGAGCGCGTCCAGGGCCGGCTCGACGTCTCCGACCTCCTCCGCCTGCTCGGCGTAGGTCAGGTAGTTGTTCCGGGCGTCCACCAGGAATCCCTGCGCCGCGCGGATGCGGCCCATCTTCAGATAGGCGGCGTGCCGGCCGGGAAGGTGCCGAATGATCTTCTTGCAGACGGCGATGGCGTTGTTCGCGAGTTCGGCCTCGACGTACATGTCGACGGCGCGCTCGTAGTGTTGCGCTGCCTCCTCGAGGCGCCCGATGCGGGCGTTGAGGTCACCCACGCGATTGAAGAGCCCGATGTCCGGAGTCTCCTGATCGTCGAGCTTGGCGATCGCCTGGCCGTACAGGTCGAGGGCCTTCTGCCACTCCTCACGCTTCTCGTGGCGGCGTGCCGCTTCTTTGAGGCTCTCGAGACTGCTCATGCGTTCTCGGTGGGACTCGGCTTGGTGGTCGCGCGTCCCGCCAACGACCGGGCCGCGTCACGAATGTCTGCAGGCACTTCCGAGCCCGCGCCGAGCACCCATTCGATCACCGTTCGGAGATCACGCTCCATCCGTCCGAGCGCGTGGCGCTGGACCGAGGACGACAGCAGGCGAGCGGGATCGGGCTCGGAGAGTCGTAATCTGTGGGTGGCGGCGGGGAAAACAAGTGCGTCGGGGATCATGCCGATGACTTCGGTCTTCGAGATTCGGCCTCCAGCGGCCTCCACGTGCCTCTCGATCTGGAGGAATACGTCGAAGGGCTCCCGTCCCTCGACCCCCTCCAGATTCATCGAGATCTGGTGTCCGCCCTGCCGCGGCAGTTCCAGCGCGAGAACCCGAAGACCCGGAATACCGCCATCGCGCTCCCGGAGCGTGCGGGCAAGTTCGTTCAGCACCTGCCCCTCCACACCCTCGACCCAGACATTCCAGGCCAGCAGCAGCCGGCGTGCCCCGACGCAGGTGAGCCCCGCCGTAGGGTGCGCGCCGGTGCGGCCCCCGTCGAGGTCCGGCGTACGGCCCTCCGGCCACCCATCGACGTACGCCTCGAAGCCGCCCCGCCGGAGCGACGACAGCGCGCGCTCGGGACCCTCGGACGCGTCCCCGTACCAGAACACGGGGACACCGAGGGCGGCGATCCCCTCTCCGATCCGGTGCGCGCTGGCGACGGCGTCCGACATTTCCAGACCCTGCAGCGGGATGACGGGGCACACGTCCATGGCGCCGATGCGGGGGTGGACGCCGGAGTGCCGCCTGAGATCGATCCGCTCGACCGCCACCGCGGCGGCCGCCACCAGCGACTGCTCCACGGCAGTCGGGTGCCCCACGAACGTCAGCACCGAACGGTGGTGATCCGGGTCCATCGAGACGTCGAGCACCTCGACGTCGTGGCGACGAACGGCGCCGACGAGCGCGTCGACGACCGCCGGGTCGCGACCTTCGCTGAAGTTGGGGACGGCTTCGAGGACCGGGATCATTCCTGCAAGATAAGCACCCGCCCTCGGCGCGAGAACAGGCTACGGGCACCCTAGGGCGTCGCCGCCTTCGCCATGCCGGGCCCGAGGAAGGGGTTCCCCGGCTGGAGCTGGTACGCCCAGTCGAAGACCATCAGCGCGTCGCCATCCTGATCGAAGCCGAGCAGTTCCACCCGGAGCGCCCCGTAGCGGTAGGCTCCGTCGTCCCCGGGCACCTCGAGCACGTAGGTGGTCTGCGGCACGATCCCGACATCCGCCGCCACGTATCCGCTCGTCGGGGCCGCCGTCAGCTCCACGCAGCCCGCGTCGGACGCCGGCCCGCAGCGGAGCGCCGTCGTGATGAAGCCCTCCGGGTACACCCGTGCGTTCGGCCCGGGCACCAGCCACCATCCTGCATCGTCCGTCTCGAGCCGGAAGTGGCGCCGCGGATCGC
Source organism: Longimicrobiales bacterium (assembly GCA_035269045.1). Lineage (GTDB taxonomy): Bacteria > Gemmatimonadota > Gemmatimonadetes > Longimicrobiales > Gaopeijiaceae > Gaopeijia. The sequence continues at coordinate 3,570 of DATFJS010000194.1, forward strand.
CCCCTTCGAGCACCGGGTTCGTCTGGTCGTCGGCCTGGAATCGGAAGCCGGCGAGCGCGGGTCGATCGAACCAGTCGTAGACCACCTCACCCTGGAAGTCCGGTCGGGGCGTTCCGGCGGTGATCGCCGAGAGCCCGCTCTCGTGCCCCTGGTCATCGACCGACGACACGGAGTACTCGAGCGTGGACCCGTTCGGGGCCAGGCGGTCGAGGAAGGCGGGCGAGTCCGTCTCGCCGATCAGCGCCGGACCGTCCTGCAGCTCGAGATAGACCCGGTAGAACGAGAAGTCGGCCGACTCCCTGCCCACATCGCGCCACCGGAGGTAGACGGCGTTGTCGAGCGCCACCGCCTCGAGCTCGTCCGGAACGGCGGGAGGGATCGGCTGGGGGACATCCACCCGGATCGCCTGAGCCGAGGGGGTCTCCACACCGTTCCGCCCGACCGCCGCCACGTAGTAGTCGTACGTGCGACCCGGAAGCACGTTGATGTCGGTGTAGGTGCAGACCGCGTCGCCGCAGCTCGTCACTTCGGCGATCGAGAAGTAGTCGGGGTCGGTCGACCGCTTGCCGTAGACCCGGAAGGACTCGCCGTTCCAGGCGGGACCGAGCTCCCAGGACAGCGTGACCGCCCCGGCGTAGTAGAAGGCGTCGAAGGCACGTGGCGCGTCCGGCGCCCGTCCGTCCGGCCCGACGATGATCGTTTCGTCACAGGCGGTGGTTCCCGCCAGCGCGACGAGGAGCGCACCGAGTCGAACACGAAGCTTCGGACCCGTCCGCATGATCCCCTCCCCCGATTCATGAAGTTCTTCCCGGTCCACCGACCGGGTCGTCCACAGACAAGCGCAGGGGTCGTGCCAACGGGAAGGCCCCGCGGAATGGGGCCGCAGCGCGGGTGGGCCGTCGTGAGGCGTCCTACCTGGAGGACACCCGCACACCCCGACGAGGTCAGCGCGGGAAGTTGCCGAAGAAGTCGTCCCGGAGGCTACGCTGCTCGTAGTCGAACTTGAGGTCCTGCTGGTCGCTCAGCCGGACCTCGAAGCGGAAACTCCAGTTTCCGGTCGCCGTCTGGACGAAATCGAAGTTCGCCTCCCACCGGTGCAGATCCCGTGTGAGCCGGATTCGGTGGTCGGAGAACTCTCCGGTATCGATGTCGAAGCCGGTCGCCCAGCTCATCTCCCAGAGCTGGGTCGGCTTCAGCTGGAAGCGTGCCTGAACCGTCTGGCTCCCGTCCGTGTCGCCACGGCTGCGGGTGAGCGCGTACTGCAGGTCGGCGGACCAGCGACCCACCGGGCCCCCGAGGGAACTGCGATCCCGGCGCCCCGCCACCTCGTCGGCGTTCGGAATGATCCGGGACTCGCTTCCCCCCCCGAACCCGAACTCGTCGCCCTCGAATTCCGGCTCCTCGTCCGCGAGCGCCGCGACCGAGTCGGCCGCCTGCTGCTCCGGGGTGCGTTCCCCGTCGCCCAGCAGGCCGAAGAGGTTGGCCACCGGCGAATTGTTGTCGAGCCGGAACCCGAAGTTCAGGCGCGTCAGCTTGGGCGCGAAGGTCCTGCCCGCCCCCGCTTCCTGGTCGAAGAGGTCATGCTGCATCTGCACGCTGAAGCCCGAAAGGACGTCGGACGAGAGCGTGTTGCTGATCGTCGTCGTCCTGAACCCGTCGATGAAGTCGCCGAGGGAGTCGGCCTGCACGAAATCGTACTGGATGGCGCTGGTGCGCAGCGCGAGCAGCGAGACGACCTCCCCCTGCTCGATCCGACGGAGCTCCTCCCCGTCGCCTCCCAGCAGTTCGGTGCTGCGCCCCCGATCTTCCGACCCGCCGGTCGTGGAGGTGGAGTCACCCTCCTCCCGCTCCGGACGACGCTTCGCCTCGAACGTCTGGTTGAGCGTCACCGCGAGCACGTTCTGCGCGCGGCGGGCGCTCGCTCCGAAGACCTGGTTCTGGAGGTCCGTCGGGTTCGTCGCCGGCGCGTAGTCGTACGAGAAGGAGGGGCTGACCTTGTGCCGGATCTGCTCGAAGCTCCCGAACCCCGGGAAGAAGCCGTACAGGTCACCGCGAAGCTGGGCGCCGAAGGTCAGGCGGGTCGGACTCGCCACGAAGTCCTGCGCCACGGCCACCGTATCGGATCTCAGCCACGATCCGGACAGCGAGATCCGCGGCGTGAGCGTCGTG
>DATFJS010000195.1:0-4013 GCA_035269045.1 Longimicrobiales bacterium
GGTACTGCGACTCGTTGAACAGCGTCCGGTTGTCCGTGGTGTCGAAGACGTTCCGGAAGCCGTCGCCCCCGCCGACCTTGAACCAGTCGCCGTCGATGATCCCTTCCGAACGGTAGGTCGCGCTCGGGCCGCACCACGAGCCGTTGTCCTGCAGCCCGCCGCATACGCGGAAGGGCACCGAGTTGTCGACGCCGACCCGATAGAACTGGCTGACCGGCAGGTTCGTGACGTACAGCCACGTCAGACCGCGATCCCAGCTGATGCCCAGGCCACCGTCGTCCGCCTTCATGACGTGGTGGGAATTCGCCGGATTCACCCAGACCAGCCGGTCGTCCCCGTGAAGCGACTGGTTCGGTCGCTCGAAGGTCCGTCCGCCGTCGTTGGAGAAGGAGTAGGAGTTCACCATGTAGATCCGCTGATCGTCGTTCGGATCGATGGTGATCTGCGACGCGTACATCGGCCGCGGGTTCCAGTCCGACATGTACTCCCACGTCTCCCCGCGGTCCTCCGAGCGGTAGATCCCGGCTTCGCGCTGTTCGTAGGCGGTCGAGGCGTTGTAGCGCTCCCCCTGCTCGATGCTCGCGTAGACGATGCGGGGGTCGGACCTGTAGATGTCGATGCCGATTCGGCCGATGTCACCGGTGGGCAGTCCGTTGTCGAGCCCGGCGTTGGTGAGCTGCGACCAGGTGTCCCCGCCGTCCGTGCTCTTCCAGAGCCCCGACCCCGGACCGCCGCCGTGGAAGGAGTAGGGTCGACGGCGACGCTGGTAGGTGGCGGCGTAGAGGATCGACGGGTCGGCGGGATCCATCTGCACGTCCACCGCGCCCGTGTTCTCGTCCACGTACAGCACCCGTTCCCAGGAGTCGCCCCCGTCCGTGGACCGATACAGTCCGCGCTCCTCGTTCGGCCCCCAGAGGTGTCCCATGGCCGCGACGAACACGGTGTTCGGGTCGTCGGGGTGCAGGATGATCCGCCCGATGTGCTTCGAGTCGTCCAGGCCCATGTGGGTCCACGTCTCACCGCCATCCACCGACCTGTAGACGCCGTCGCCCCAGGACGACGACTGGCGACTCGCGCGCTCACCCGTGCCGACCCAGACGATGGAGGTGTCGCGCTGGTGGACGACCACGTCGCCGACCGAGTGCGTACCCTCGTCCTCGAAGACGGGGTCATAGGTGACCCCGCCCGTGGTCGTCTTCCAGACGCCGCCGGTGGACGACGCCACGTAGAACACGCTGGGGTCACGCTCGACGACGGCCAGATCGACGATGCGGCCGCTCATGACGGCGGGACCGATCGTGCGGGGCTCGAGCGCCGCGAAGGGGTCGATGTCCTGCGCGTCGAGCGGTGGGGGGCCGAACCACCCGGCGAACGCGAGGACCGGGACGAGGGACAGGAACGCGACGAACTCTGAACGGATCATGACGGGTCGGGCTGCAGGGATGGGAGGGGGAACATGTCGCCGTGCGAAAGCCGTCGGCAAGCGATGGGCGGCGAACGACCCGAAGGTGTTGTACATTCAGGGAATCTCTCCTCAACCGTCATTCAGGATCAAATGACCGATACGTCGGATCGCGATGGGCTGTCGCCCCTCGCCCGCGCACTCTCTTCCGTGTTCGACGAGACCGACGAGGATGACGTCGGCTCCGCGCCGGCGCCGACCGAGGCTTCCTCGGACGGCGACGCCGAGGTGCGCGAGCCGACGGCGCCCGATCCCGTCGACACTCGGGCCGAGGACGCCGGTGCGGCGCTCAAGGCCGCGATTTCGGCCTACCTGACCAGTTCCGAGGGGGATCCGCGTGACGAGGCGGCCGAGGCACTCCGGCAGGCGTATTCCGAGGCACGGGCGTCCGACCTCGTGGACGAGCTCGCGGACGCCCTGAGCGCGCTCGCCCGTCTCGGCGGATCACGACCCGCGGCGCTTGAACTCGCGCGCGACCTCGCAACGCCGGATGTGGTGAGGCAGCTCGTCATCCGGGCCGTCGAGACGCCCGCCGCCTCCCGCGCGGATCGGGTCCGACTGCTCCGACAACTCGGGGAGCTGTCGGTTCGGGTCCTTGTCGACGAGGCGCACCGCGACCCTGCCGAGCAGATCGGCGGGCTTCGCGAGCGGCGTGCGATGGTGGACATGCTCCTGGAGATCGGTCCGGACGCGCCTCAGGTCATTAACGAGATGATGGAGGACGATCGCTGGTACGTGGTGCGGAACGGTGTCCAGGTTCTCGGCGAGGCCGGTCTGTCCGACGGACTCCAGCACCTGACGGGTACCGTGGCGCACGAGGATGCGAGAGTTCGGCGCGCGAGCGTCGTGGCGCTTCAGCAGATCGGTGGGGACGCCGCCGGTCTTCTCGCCCTCGCACGTCTCGACGACGAGGATGCCTCCGTCCGCGCCGCCGCCGCCCGAGCCGTCGGTGCGCTCGGGGCGGAGCGTGGCGTCCGACAGCTGCTCGCGCTTCTCGATCGGGAGGCCGACGACGACGTCATCGTCGCCGCCTGCCGCGCGCTGGGAGATTACCGCGACCCCTCCGCCGTGACCGCGCTCGAGAAGAAGGCGACCGGGTCGTTCTTCTCGAAGTCTCCGACCGAGATCCGGATTGCGGCCTATCGGGCCCTGGCCGCCATCGGTACGCCCAAGGCGCAGCAGCTCCTGCTCGAAGCCGCGAACGACAAAGACTCGAGGGTCCGCTCGGCTGTCCGGGCGTCGCTCCGACCGAGGGCCTGACCGCCCCGACCTGTCCGCGTGGTCAGGGGAGGTCGAGGAGCCGCCGCAGGGCGGCGCCGAGGTGCCAGGCTTCCCGAGCGTCCGACATCCACCCCCCCGAGTCGCGACCCGAGTGCGCGAACAGCGCGGTCACGGTCGTCGAGGGGGACGGCGATGCGATGCGATCCGCGAGCCGCGACGCTTCCGTCCACGGTACGAGCGCATCGTTCCGCCCGTGGAGGATGTGGACGGGCGTGTGGAGTTCGAGCCCGCCCTGCAGCTCGAGAGCGGGGGTGCGCCGCCGCGCCGCCTCCACGAGCCGAGCGACCCAGGTGTCGGCCTCCGGCCCGGCTCCGATCGGATCCGAGCCCGCGGGGGGAGCGAAGATGCGGAAGATCTCACCCTGATGTGGCGGCAGGCACGCCTCCAGCTCCTCCTTCCGCGGGTCGTAGACGGAATCCCAGGCGGGCGTCCGTCGATTCCCGGCCTCCCGTGCCAGTGCGTCGAGCGCGTCGGCCACCGGCCGCAGCTCCCCGCCGCCCTCGGTGAAGGGAAGGTAGTTCGCGGCGATGATCCACCGCGCGTACGGGTCCGGACGGATGTGGCGCGGTCCGCCTTCTTCGGCCACGACGCCCGTCATCTGGAAACGCAGCATCGCCTCGATGTCGGCGAACCCGCCGAAGGAGACGACTCCCGCGAGTCGCGGACCCACGCCCGGATCGGCCGCGATCCGGATGACCTGGGGTCCACCGAAGGAGAATCCGACGAGTCCGGGCCGGCCGACCACCATCGGGTCGTCCTCAAGGGTGTCGAGGAGATTCCGGACGATGCCGCCTGCCGCCTCCGTATCGAGCTGCAACTCGCGCCACGGAGCGATCTCGGGGATCACCACCAGAGCGCCGCTCGCCGCGAGGGCGCGAGCGAACCTCATCAACTCGGGGTGATCCGGTCCAGGACGGGTGACGCCGTGGAGGGCGATCCAGGCGGGCCTCGGGGTGCTCTCCGTCCTGGTGACACGCGTGACCGGCAGGGTGGCGCCATCGGGCATGGACAGCATCGATCGCCGGACGACGACGCGCCCGTGCCCGTACCATCCGCGGCCGAACCCGACCAGACGTCGAATACTCAACGGACGTTGCCCGCCGTCGACGTCGGGGTCCGTGTGCGCCGCCGTCGGTCGAGTGGGTCGCGGGCCCCGACGGGCCGCTGCGGAGAGGTGGGAGGAGGCATGGCCCGAATGTGCGGGATGTCGCCAAGAGGCGCACCCGCCGAGCACGCAGTTCTCCTCTTGCAGGGCGGAAGGACGTGATCG
>DATFJS010000196.1:0-5596 GCA_035269045.1 Longimicrobiales bacterium
TTCACCCTTACCTGTGCCGTCCCGTTGCCGGTCGGGCCATCGGCGGTCTGCTCTCTGTGGCACTCTCCATCGCCTCACGGCGCCCGGGCGTTACCCGGCGTCCTGCCCTGCGGAGCTCGGACTTTCCTCCCGCACCGCACGAAGCGGCGCCGGCGACCCTCACTCGCGAGCCTTAACAAATATACACCTCCGGATACGACAACGGGGGCGCCGGCCGAAGCCGACACCCCCGAAGGTCCCGTCGAAGGGACGTTACTGCCGTACTACCCCTCAGCTACCGAAAGCCGCCGCGTCCACGTTGCAGGCACTCTCATCGTAGTTCGGGTTGTTCGCCTCGTCGAAGTCGAGAGGGAACACCAGGTCGTCCCCGTAGTCGCCGCCCTTGAAGTAGGCGCCGGTCGGGTAGACGTCGCTCGCGCTCCGGCCGTAGTTCGCGACCAGACGACGAAGGTCACCGAGACGGTGCCCCGTCAGCTGCAGCCAATAGGCCCGCTCCTTCATGAGAAGGTCGACTCGGGCGTCCTGCGTGCCCGGATCGGTCAGCGGCGCGAGACCCGACGTCGGCGTGTAGACACCACCGGTGAGCCCCGTCATGAGCGGAATCACATCCTCACGAAGGTCGTTGAGAATGGTGATCATGCCACCCGGGTTGCCCGAGTTGAGGGCAGCCTCGGCCTCGATCAGCCGCGCCTCGACACCACTCGCCATGACGAGCGGAGACGTGAACGCGGTGTAGCGAAGCGACTTGTAGAGCGGGAAGTTGTCGTCGAACCCGCCCGGATCGTCCGGATCCTGGAACCACGGAACCCGCGGATCCATGTCCGACCGGTACGGAAGGCCGTTGATGCCTTCGTTGTCACCGATCGAGTACCGCCCGTTGTCCTGCAGCGAGTAGATCGGGTTCGAAGCACCCTCTTCCGAGTGCGCCGCGAAGTACGTGAAGTCGGTCGGCACGCTCGAGACCGCTGCGGCCGCCGGGCCGTACTGCCCGAGGTTGAGCAGCGCGCGACCCTTCGCGACGGCCGGGAGGCTTCCGCCCCCGGCGCCGATCGACGCATCCAGCAGCGCGATCGCTTCGTTCGAGACCGAAGCGGACGACTGCGGGCTGCCGAACTCGAACGTCCCGTCTTCCGCGATTTGCGAAATCGGTACCGCCGAGCAGAAGGCCTCACCCAGCACGACGAGCGTGAAGCCCTCGAGCGCCTTCATCTCCGCATAGCGCGGATCCGACGTGCTCTCGAACCGCTCGACGGCGTCCGCCGCCTGACCGAGCGCGTACCGCGCCTGGTGCATGTTGATGTACGTGCCGTCCGACGTGTTGCCGTCGGCCGGCGTGAACTGGTTCCGACGGTCGGTCGCCGTACGCGTCGAGAACGTACCCGACGAGAAGAACTCGTCGGACATGAGCGCCGACACGGACACGAAGGCGTCGCCTCCGCTGCCCGAGTAGGCCACCACGAACTCCCTGTAGGCGCCGTTGACCTGAATCGGCAGGGTTGCAGGATCGTCGAGCGTTCCCGGGTTCACCGTATCAGGGTCGGTGACGTCCAGGAGCTCGTCCACATCACAGCCCGTGAGCGTGACGGAGCCCGCCAGAAGCGCGACTCCCGCCAGCCGGGCGAATCGATTTGTCTTGGTCTTCATTCTTCTCGCCCCCTCAGAAGCGGTAGTCGAGACGAAGCATCAGTGAGCGCACGGGCGGCTGGGTATTGAACTCGCTGTTGCTGAAGTTCGCGTTCCCACCGCCTTCGTTCGTCTCCGGGTCGAGACCCGTGTAGTCCGTGAAGGTCGCGAGGTTACGGCCCGAAAGCGTCAGACGAAGACCGTCGAGCTGCGGAAGCGTCTCCGTCAGCGCGGCGGGCGCGTCGAACGCGATCGAGAGTTCACGCCAGCGCCAGAAGTCCGCCTGCTCCACGTATCCGGACGCCGTGGCGAGGAAACGGTCCGCGATGTAGCGGGCCTGCTCCTCGAGCGACGCATCCGGGTTGCCGACGGCGGCACAGCCACGCGTCGAGCGGAAGCCACAGCGGAAGGCTTCGGAGTCGTTGCCCCGGTAGTGCCCACCCACGCCCTCGAAGAGGGTCGAGACGGTGATCCAGTTCGAGATCCGGAGATCCGCGAACACCGAGCGGTTCCACTCCGGAAGCGACGGCCCGATGAACTCGGACTCGCCGGAGATCGTGACCTCGGAGTTGGAGAGCTTCCCGTTGCCGTCGGCGTCGTCGAAGGTGTAGGGCTGCTGCCAGAATCCACCGGCGCTGAAGCCCTCTTCGTGACGCTGGAGACCACGGTTGAAGATGATCGGGTCGACGCCCTCACCGAGATCCTTCACCTCGTTGGAGAGCGACGTGTTGGTGAACCCGACGTTCAGGCCGACCATGTCGGACTGGTAGACGTCGAGGTTGAGCGTGAGCTCGGTCCCCGAGTTCTCGATCTCACCGAGGTTCTCGAACACGGTCGTCGTGAGACCGAGCGAGCCCGGGAGACGACGCGAAACCAGCGCGTCCTCGGAGGTCTTCTGGAAGTAGGTGAAATCGACCGCGAGGCGATCGTTGAACAGGCCCGTGTCGAACCCGAACTCGACCTCGGTCGCGATCTCCGGCTTCAGTGTCGTGTTCCCGGTCGAGCTGAGGATGACACCGGCGTCGTTTCCACCCGTGGGCACGGCGACCGTGACCGGCGAGAAGAGTGTGACCGCATCCCGGAAACCGGGGCGGAGACCGGACTCACCGTACGCCGCCCGGACACGAAGTCCGCTGATCACGTCTGTCTGCGGGAAGAAGTCTTCCTCACCGACCACCCACGACAGCGACGCCGACGGGTAGTAGACGAACCCGAAGTCCGAACCGAAGGCGGAGTTGTCGTCACCGCGGACGGAAGCCGCGACGAAGACCCGGTCACGCCAGCCGAACTCCTGCTGGACGTACCCTCCGACGGTGCGGATCTCGAAGAAGTCCTCGTCGAGCGAGAAGTTCGTGGCCGTGGTACCGCAGGACGCGGTTCCCAGCACGAGCGTCGCGCCGAAGCACTCCGTTCCCACGCCGGTCGTCTGCTCGAACGAGCCGCCGACCGTCGTGGTCGAGGTCAGCTCGTCCGTCAGCTGGAACGAACCGATGGCCGCCGTGCGGCCGGAGTACACGTAGTTGTTCCGGCGATCGGACTCACGGAATCCGAGGGTGAACGTACCACCGATGGGTAGATCACCCGCCTGCAGGGTCCGGAAGTCGTGACGCGACGTGAAGTCGAGTCCACCGGTCGCGTTGATCGTCAGCCACTCCGTCGGCCGCCAGTTGGCGGTCGAGCTGGCGGTGAGACGGTCGATCTCCTGGTTGATCACGTACGTCTCGAGATCCCGGAGCGGGAAGCCGAAGCCGTAGTTGGAGGCGGACGGCTGCCCCGCCTCCGGACCCGGAATGAAGTTCGGGTATCCCAGGATCCCGTTGAGGATCGGGCTGAAGATCGAGTTGTCGTTCGAGTTCAGCGCCAGAGCTCCGTCCGCGTAGCCCACGGAGAGCGACAGGTCGAAGTTCTCGTTGAGCGCCGCGTCGACATTGGCGCGGAGGTTCAGCTGCTCGTTCGTGTTGAAGTTGATGATCCCCGCCTCGTCCTGGAGCTGACCCGAGACGAAGTAGCGGACGCTCTCGTTTCCGCCACGAACGCTGACGCCGTACATCTGGCGCGTACCCGTGCTGTACGGGGCCGTGCGCGGATCCTCCATCGTGTTGAACGACGACACGCCGTCCTGCGTGCAGACACCGGCCGCGGCGGCACGGTTCGAGCAGAGCGAGATCGCGCTGCCGTTGAGGAAGCCGCTCGACGTGAAGATCGGCTGGGACGGATCGTCGATCTGATACGCCGCGAAGTTCGCGGGATACTCGGTGATGTCCTCCATCTCACCGGCCTCGGCGTAGAACTCCCACTGCGTATCGCCGGGACGTCCACGCTTCGTGGTGATCTGGATGACGCCGTTCGCGGCCGCCGTGCCATAGAGGGCGGCAGCAGCCGGTCCCTTGATGACCTCGATGTTCGCGATGTCGGCCGGGTTGATGTCATTAAGCCGTGAAGCCTGCTGACCACCGACGCCAAGCGAGCCCGTTCCGGACGAGATCTGGATCCCGTCCACGAAGACGAGCGGCTCGTTCGACAGCGACAGCGAATTCGCACCGCGAATCCGGATGCGCTGCGACGTCCCGACCGATCCGTTCACGTCCTGGAGCTGGAGACCGGAGGTCCGGCCGCTCAGTGCGTCGGCGACGCTGTTGATCGGACCCGGGTTCACTTCCTCGAGGTTGATGTTCGCGACGTTGGTTCCGAGCTCGCGCGCACGCTGCTCACGTCCCGTCGCCGCGTTGACCACGAGGCCGTCGATGTCGATGACGGACGTCGCGAGCTGGAAATCGGCCACGGCCGGCGCGCCCGTCGAAACCTCGACGGCCTGCGTCTGCTGGCTGTACCCGATGAGGATGGCGCGAACCTCGCGATCACCGGTGGGGACACCCGTGATCAGATATCGCCCTTCGGCGTTGGTCAGCGCTCCCGAATTCGTCCCGACGATGACCATCTGGACGCCCGTGAGGGGCTGTCCGGTGCCGGCGTCGCGGACGGTACCAGTCACGCTTCCAGTCTGGGCCTGAACCGGCGCGAAGGCGCCGAAGACCGCTACCAGAAGGGCGACCGGGAGAGTCAAACGTAGCACTCTCATGAGTCTACTCCCGCTGAAGATAAGTGCGCGCTCCCCGAGCGAGCCCGGGCACGCGCGATCTGTTACGAATCCGATAGGAATCCGTAGCGAACAGTGAACGGTACTGCCTCCCCTGCCGCGGGAGCAAGGGAAGCTTTCGGAAATGTAAGGTTCGAGTCCGGCGTCGGATCCGACGCCGGGAGACCCGATCAGCCCCCGATGTCCGCCGCGGTGGTCACGATGATGGCTCCGCTGCCGGCGCTGGTGCCGTACACCGGCGCGGCCTGGCGGGCGGTCAGGATCTCGATCCGCGCGATGTTTCCGGCCGGGATGGCCCGCAGCGCCTCGAGGGCGTCGAGCACGTGCGCTCCGTCCACGACGACGGCCACCTGGACGTCGATGTAGAGCGACGAGGCGCCCCGGGACGTGATCCGCGAGACCCGACCATCGCTCGTCTGGCGGATATCCAGGAAGTTCTGCGATCGGAGAACCGCGTCCATGGCGCTTCGCGCATGCACGCGCTGGACGTCTTCCTGCGTCAGCACGATGCCTCCGGGAACCGTACCGTCGGGTCGTTCGCCCGGCTGCACACCGGCGCAGGCGGCGCAGACGAGCAGCGTGGTCGCGAGTACGGTGATTCGAATCCCCATGGGTTCCTTCCTCCTTCCTGCGGTACGTGTCCCGACCCGGACGGGACTGGTCCACAATGGTCGGTCCTGCCCCCCGGACGCCAGACTCTCATGGCAGGGGCTGTGCATCCCGGTCCACCGGCCGCAGTCGCCGCAGGATCAGCCCGCCCACCACGGCGAGTACCGCGTTGCCGACCGCGACGCCGGGTCGCAGAAGCAGCGCGCCCCCGACCGCGAACATCACCCCGAACAGCAGCGCGAGCCCGGCGGCCGAGCGCGCGAGGTC
>DATFJS010000197.1:0-2229 GCA_035269045.1 Longimicrobiales bacterium
GATTCGTGAAACGCCGGAGGACCGCGCCACGTATGCAGAAGTACTGGCCGAGGTGATCGTCACCTGGGTCGGAGGCTGGCAGTGAGCATCCTGCACGACACGGGAGTGACGGAATGAGCGGGTGGTTCGAAGAAGACACGACCCCGGAATCCGAGGAATCGTCGGCCGGGCGGGAGCATGCCGGAGCCGACCGCGGTCCGGGGGATCACGGGCACGGGCACCGGCACGGAGACGCGGGGCACCGGGACGACGGACACGATGCCGATCCGGACCCGTCCACGTCAGCCGGCGGCGGTGCGCGCGAGCGCTACCGCGTGAAGGGCGACGAGCTGCTGGCCAAGGTCAAGCAGATCGTCCGCGAGGGGAACGTGCGGAAGATCACGATCCGGAAGGAGGACGACGAGGTCCTTCTGAGCTTCCCGCTGGCGGCGGGCGTGCTGGGTGCCGCCCTGCTCCCGATGTGGGCGGCGATCGGTGCCGTGGCGGCGCTCGTGGGAAACTGCTCGATCGAGGTGGAGCGGCGCGAGTAGGCCCCGCCGTTCCGGCGGCGGCGGCGAGCGCCGCGTCCCGCGCGTCGACCCCGTCGCGTCAGTCTTCGTTTTCCGGGTAGTCCCTGCCCGGATAGCGCTCCGCGGATTCTCGAATGATCCGGTGCGCATCCTTGAGGTCGTGCCAGCCGTCCACCTTCACGGCCTTCCCCTCCAGATCCTTGTAGATCGAGAAGAAGTGCTCGACCTCGCGCAGGAAATGCGGCGAGACGTCGTGCAGGACCCGGTACTCGTGGGCACGAGGGTCCTGTTCCGGTACGCACAGGACCTTCTCGTCGATGCCCTTGTCGTCTTCCATGACGAAGACGCCGACGGGGCGGACCTCGATGAGGCATCCCGGGAAGGTGGGTTCGGTGACGATCACGAGAACGTCGAGTGGGTCGCCGTCCCCCGCGAGCGTCTGCGGGATGAAACCGTAGTCGCCGGGGTAGTGCACCGCCGAGTAGAGCAGCCGATCGAAGCGCAGGAGCCCCGTCTTCTTGTCGAGTTCATACTTCGTGCGCGAGTCGCGCGGGATCTCGACGACGGCGTTGATGACGTGGGGTGCCTCGTCTCCGATCGGGACGTCGTGAAGCAGATGAGTGGTCATGAATCCAGTTCCAGGGTGCCACGGGTAACAGGGACGGCATGGCCGCCGACGGTCGTACGATCGGCGGCGCCTGCGCGCACGTCGACCTCGAGTTCGATTCGTGAGGGACGGCCCATCTCTATGCCCTGCTCGAGCGTGCGGTGGTGGAGACCGTCGGGAAGGCGCGTGCCCAGGTATCCGCCGAAGGCCGCCGCAGCGCTTCCGGTAGCCGGATCCTCGGGCACTCCGGCCTCCGGTGCGAACATCCGGACGCGATAGTCGACATCGTCCGACGTCGACGGTGCCACGAGGTAGATGAACCGTCCGGGGGCGTTCGGGGGGACGACCTCCGCGCGGACCGCGTCGTCCAGTGTGGCCCGAGCCAGCGCTTCGGTGTCGCGGACCGGGATCACCAGGTAGGGAAGTCCGGCCGAGGCATACGTCGCTTCGCAGGGGCTGCCTTCGAGCGTCTCGGCCAGTGCGTCGGGTTCGAGCCGGACGATGCGTGCCGCGTTTTCCCGGGAGAGATCGGCATTCCGGACCATGGGGACCTGGGCCGCGGTGAGACGGGCGAAGGTCGGCTCCTCGTCGGACCGTCGGATCGTCACCGGCACCGGACCGATCCGCTCCTCCAGGACAATCGACGCATGGTCGCCGTCGAAGTCGACCCGACCGGCGTCCGCCAGGTAGCAGCCGGTACCCACGGTCGGGTGTCCCGCGAAGGGCACCTCGAAGCCGGGCGTGAAGATGCGGACCGCCGTGTGCCCGCCCTTCCGCGGTGAGGAGAGGAAGACCGTCTCGGACAGATTCAGCTCCCGCGCGATCGCCTGCATTTCCGCGTCCTCGAGACCATCGGCGTCCGGGAAGATCCCGAGCGGATTGCCGCCGAAGCGACGGTCCGTGAAGACGTCGTAGGTACGGAACTCGAGTGTCCTCATGTGGGGCTCGGCGGGAGTCGCGAGGGGAACGGGGCCAGGCTCGGCCGGTCCGATACCCCGACTCCCCGTGACGGTCCCATGCTCGGGGTCGGGCCTGTTCCGGGCCGGGGGGTCGGGCCCGAGGTGGGCCGGGAGCCGAGCCCGCGGCCGGGGGAACCCTTGCGGGGGCCGACGG
>DATFJS010000198.1:0-3133 GCA_035269045.1 Longimicrobiales bacterium
GGTCGAAGCCCCCAGGAGCAGGTCGCGGAGAGCAGGATGCCGACGTATCGGGACGTCTCCCTTCCGAACAGCCGCGCCATGGTCGGCGCCCTGAGCATCAAGGCGGGGTGGTATGAGTCGGCGCTCGCCGAATTCCGTCCCCTCCAGTCGCAGATTCGCGAACTGATCGACGCGCTCGAGATCGAGCTCGCCTCTCGGAGATGACCGCGGAGGGGTGAGCCCCGAGGTCAGCAGGACCTGCAGTTGTGGTTGTTCTGCGCGCCGAGGCTTTCCAGAAGCGCGATGGTCTCCGGGAACGGCGAGATCCGCTGCACCGGTCCGTTGGCCATGTCGACCGTCGTCTGGCCGCGGCGGCTGACCACGAGCGGGTCGGCGCCCCGCGACACGAGGTACATGATGAGTTCGTTGTCGCCACGCGCTGCCGCGTGGTGCAGCGGCGTGTAGCCGTTGAGGTCGCGGGCGTTCACGTCGGCGCCGTGGACCTCCACGAGATACCGGACCGAGTGGATCCAGCCGTCCTCGACGTGACGGTGGGCGTTGCCGGCGTACCCCTCACCGTAGCCGACACCGCTGGCGGCGTGGATCGGAAGCACGGCGGGATCTCCCGCCTCGACGGGCGGCAGGCCCGAGGGGTCCAGCTCGCCGTCGCCCCGCACGCGACCCGCGCGCGCGACCGTCCCGAGCGTCGGATCGGCCCCGAACTCCGCCAGCAGCTGCATCGCCTCGACATCCGTCGCGTACGCGGCACGCCAGAACGGCGTCGAGCCGCGCGTGTCCACGTCCAGCTGGTCGAAGGTGTAGCCCATGTACCAGAGGTGCTTCGTGAGCCGCGGGTTCGGGTCGGCTCCGGCGTCCAGCAGTGCCCTCGCGACGTCGAGATAGCTCGCCCGCTGCTGGGTGTAGGCCTGCTGCTGCGGATAGCGGGCCTTCGGGGCCCAGTGGGTGTTGAGGGCCGCGTAGAGCGGGGTAGCGCCGGCGTCGCTGGCGAGGTCCGGGTCGGCACCGCGCTCGAGCATCACGAGGGCGAGGTCGAAATGCCCGTTGACGGTCGCGATGAGCATCGGGCTGGTGTGGTCCCCGCGACTGACGCGATCGATGTCGGCGCCGGCGTCGAGCAGGGCGGCCACGCTCTCCGCGTGCCCCTCCCGTGCCGCGTGGAGCAGGGGCGTGAGCCCGCCGCGGTGGCCGACGAGGGCCCCGTATCCGGAGCCCCCACCGTCGCCTACGTCGGGGTCCACGTACTCGGGCATGTCCTCGGGGGACAGGAGGGCCGCCGGTGCGACCTCGTTCGCGCGTCGGACCGCGAACTCGACCTGGGCGGGCGTCGGACGGAAGACGACCGGGTCCAGCCCTGCCGCCTCCGCCATCGAGTCGAGCAACTCGGAGCGCACGCGGGCGGAGCGCCCCGCGGCCAGCTGCATCTCCGGGATCTCCGCGACGAGCGTGGCAGCTTCGATGTCGGCACCCGCGTCGATGAGGGCCCGGACCGCTTCGACGCGATTCCGGGACACGGCGAAGATCAGCGGCGTCTGACCCCGTGCGGACTCGCGGGCGTCGACGTCGGCGCCCGCCTCGACGAGCGCACGCACCGCGGCCGCGCTTCCCGCGCCGGCGGCCAGGTGGAGCGGCCGGGCGTCACCCGTGCCGGTGCGCGCTTCGGGGTCGGCGCCGCTCTCCAGCAGGATCCGGACGGTCTCGACGCGCCCCGCCGCGGCGGCGAGGTGGAGCGGCGTGTAGGCGCCGATGCGGGTCGTGGCGTCCAGCTCCGCACCCGCCTCGATCAGCGCGCGGGTCCGGGCCGTGTCTCCGGATTCGGCCGCCTCGTGGAGCGGTGTGAGCCCGTCGCTTCGTGGGGTCGAGCGGACGTCCTCGGTGGATTCCTGGCCGAGCAGCGGCACACTCGTCGGTCCGCCGAGCAACAGCGCGCAGGCCCCGAGAGCGAGCGGCAGCGAGTGGATCGGGCGCATCATCGAATCGGGCGAGTCATCAGATCGACGCCGCTCCCGAGCTGTCCCCGAAGGACTCCATGTCGTCCATGCCGAGCGTGTGCATGAGCGAGAGCATCACGTTGGCCATCGGGGTGCCGTCCTCGAAGCGGACGTGTCGCCCGGTGTCGAGGCGGCCGTTGGCTCCACCCAGAACGATGAGCGGGCAGCGCTTGTGGTTGTGGAGGTTGGAGTCGCCCATCGGCGAGCCGTAGATCAGCATCGTCTTGTCGAGCAGCGTCTCGTCGCCCTCGGAGATCTCGTCCAGCTTCTCCAGGAAGTACGGCAGCATGCTGACGTGGTACGAGTTGATCTTGTTGAACTCCAGCACCGACGACTCCCGCCCGCCGTGGTGCGATGCGGGGTGGAAGGGTCGGTCCGAACCGCTCTCCGGATACACGCGCGCCGAGGAGTCGCGGCCCATCTTGAACGAGAACACCCGGGTCATGTCCGACTGGAAGGCGAGCGCCTGGAGGTCGAACATGATCTCGACGTGCTCGCGGAAGGAGTCGGGCACACCCTTCGGCGCGGTCGGCAGGGCGCGCTCCTCGCCGCTCTGGTTGTAGGCCTCGATCCGCTGGATCCGGCGTTCGACTTCGCGAACGTTCTCGAGGTAACGCTCGAGGCGCTGGCTGTCCGTCGGTCCGAGTTCACGACGGAGCTCCGAGACGCGGCCCGTGATCCAGTCGAGGATCGACCGGTCGGTCTGGAGGCGCATCGCGCGCTCCTCGGCGGTGGATCCGGCCCCGAACAGCTGCTCGAAGGCGACCCGGGGATCCCGGATCACCGGGAGCGGTTCCGTCTCCGAAGCCCAGGAGATCGAGTCCGTGTAGACGCAGGTGTAGCCGTATGCGCAGCCGCCCGACTGGTCGATGTTCTCGATGCAGAGCTGCATCGACGGAATCGGCGTGTCCTGCCCGAACTGTCCGGCGTACAGCTGGTCCAGCGACGGACCGACGTGGACGTCCGATCCCTCGGTCTGCTTCGGGTGCGCCTGCGTGAGGAAGACCGCGCTCGACCGGAAGTGGTCGCCCCCGATCTCCTCCGGCGACATCGCCTCGGCCATCCGGACGTCGGTGTTGCTGTAGATATTGAGCCGGTCGCGGAACGGCTCGAGCGAACCCAGCGCGCTGGAGCCGAACTGGAAG
>DATFJS010000199.1:0-3889 GCA_035269045.1 Longimicrobiales bacterium
CGAACAGATTGGGTCCAGGGGGCCACCCGGAGATCTGGGGTGGGAGGTCCGGATGGCGAAGGAGTGTCAGCGAACGTGGACGGGGCACGAGGAGACGAGATCCGTCTTCATGCCCGGGTTCGACGTCGGGAGCGAGCACCCCGTCGCGGTGGCTGCCGCGGAAGCCGCGGGGCGCCGGGGCGAGCGTGGCCCGGCCCGGATCCGTCCGTGGACGTTCGCGACCGACGGCGGCTGGAGCTGTGGCACGTTCGGGATCCCGACGATCGGCTTCGCGCCCGGCGAGGAGCGGCACGCGCACACGAGCACCGAGCGCCTGGACCTCGATGAGGCGGCGTGGGCCCTCCAGCGGATCCCCCGGCTCATCCTCGCGATGCAGGAGGCGCTGGGCGACTGACCATGTCGGTCGGGTCGGCGAGCGTGTCTCGGGCACGGGCGGCGTGGCGTACGACACCGCGCACCGTCACGCTCCTGAGCGGCGATGGGGCGCCGTCCGGAAGCAGCCCCTCGGGGAGGCCGACCGGGCTGTCCACCACCACCTCCACATCGTCGAATCCGGCCGCGCGCAGCAGCCCGAGGTACTCCTCCTTCTCCATCGCGCCCGCCACGCACCCCGCGTGGAGTTCGGCGGAGGCGCGAACGGCCGCGGGCAGCTCCCCGTCGCTGACGATGTCCGAGACACAGAAGTGGCCCCCGGGCCGCAGCACCCTGCGCATCTCGCGGAAGGCGCGGTCCTTGTCCGGAACTAGGTTGAGGACGCAGTTCGAGATCACGACGTCGACCGACGCGTCCGCGAAGGGCAGCGACTCGATGTCGCCGTGCTCGAAGCGGACGTTGTCGTAGCCGAGCGCCTCCGCGTTCGCCCTCGCCTTCTCGACCATCTCCGGGGTGAAGTCGACCCCGAGGACCCGGCCGTCGTCCCCCACGATCCTGCGTGCCACGAAGGCGTCGAGCCCGGCGCCGGCGCCGAGATCCAGGACGGTCTGTCCGGGGGCGAGGCCGGCGTGCTCGACGGGAAGGCCGCACCCGAGCTTGAGGTCGGCCTCGGCCACGTAGCCGTCCACGCCCGCGTAGGCGTCGCCGATCATGTCGATGACCTCGTCGCGCCCGTCGCCGCCGCAGCCTGAGCCTGAGCCGGAGCCGGAGCCGGAGCCGGGGCCGCAGCATGAAAGGGTGTCCCCCCGCGCGACGGAGGCGTACTTGTCGCGCACCGTGGCGCGGAGGGTGTCGGGGGTGGGGGTCGTCCGGGTCATGCGGGATCTCCGGAGTCGGGAAGAGGGGCATCGTCGAAGAGAGCGGCGTTATCGGCGTCGAAGGTGTGGTCGATCCATGCCGCGATCCGGTCGCGCACGTCGCGGAACACCTCGAGCCGCTCGGCGTCGCTTCCGCGGGCGGCGGAGGGATCGGGAAAGGAGCGGTGCACCGTGCGGTGCGCCGGGACCCACGGACATGCCTCGCGCGCCGAGTCGCACACCGTCACGACCAGGTCGAATTCGCGCGGGCCGAGGTCCTCGACCGTCTTCGAGGTGTGCCCCGAGATGTCGATGCCGCTTTCGCGCATCGCCTCGATCGCCAGGGGACGTACATGCGTCCGCTCCGTCCCGGCGCTCAGCACCTCGAAGCGATCGCCGTGCCGTGCGCGAAGGAGTCCCTCGGCCATCTGGCTTCGGGCGCTGTTGTGGGTGCAGACGAAGAGAACGCTCGGGAGGGACATGGGTCAGCAGCAGCCGGGTTCGGGGTCGGGTGCCAGCGCACCCAGGAAGCCCGCGAGTTCGTCGCGGAGCGCGGTGACCGCGGCGTGGTCGAGGCAGTAGCAGACCCGGGGGCCGTCCACGGTGCCGCGAATGAGGCCGGCCTCCTTGAGCACCTTGAGATGCTGCGAGACCGTGGCCTGCGCGAGCGGAAGCTCGTCCACGATCTCGCCACAGATGCAGGCGTCCCGCTCGGCGAGCACGCGGAGGACGTCGAGGCGGGCAGGGTGCGCCAGCGCCTTGAGCCCCGCGGCGAGGCGGGACGACGCGGCGGGGAAGCGATTTCTGGCGACCGTCGGTTGATTCATCGTACATTTACGATCTACGATGACATCGGTCGTGTCAACCCGGACTAGGGGTTCGCTGTCTCGACTCCCCGACCCGTGTCTCGAGCGGGTCGGAGTGGTATGATTGAAGAGGGCCGGAGGCGCGGGGAACGGTCGGCCTCGGGGACTCGCAACGCAGAGGGCCGCATCATGGGCGACAGGGTCGAACTCTCACTCGACTACCCGATCTGGGACCGTTTCTTCTCCGTCGCCCCGCTGATCGTCGTGGGGACCGCCGAGGAGGGGGGATACGATCTCGCCCCCAAGCACATGGCGATGACGGTGGGGCACGGGCGTCACTACGCCTTTTCGTGTACGCCGCGGCACCGCACGTACCACAACGCGAAGCGGGCCGAGTGCTTCACCGTGAGCTTCCCGCGGCCGTCCCAGGTTCTGATGACCAGTCTCGCGGCCGCACCCCACATCCAGGCCGAGAGCTCCGACGAGAGCCTTCGGGGGCTCGCCGTCGAGCCGGCGCGGATCGTGGAGGGGGTGGTTCTTGCGGACGCATACGCCTGGCTGGAGTGCCGGCTGCACCGGGTCGTCGACGGCATCGGCGACGCCAGCATCATCGTGGGCGAGGTCGTGTCCGCAGAGGTCGACGAGGACGTGCTCCGGACGTCGGAAACCAGCGATCAGGACCTTCTCGAGCGGGCGCCCCTCCTCGCGTATCTGCACCCCGGGCGCTTCACGGAGATCACGGAGAGCCGGGCATTCCCGTTTCCCGAAGGATTCTCCCGCTGATGGACACGACGACACGGGGCGCCGAGGTCGGAGCCTGGATCCGGGCGCACGAGGCGGAGTTCGTCCGGCTCGTGTCGGACATGGTTCTCGCCGAATCGCCCTCGACCGATCCGGCGGCGCAGGCGGCGGTCTTCGATCTCGTGGCGGCGGAACTCGAGGCGGTGGTGTTCGAGACCGAACGAATCCCCGGCGTCCGGACCGGAGGTCAGCTCAAGGCCTGGCGGCGCGACACCGACCCCGGCGAAGGGGCGCAGCTCCTGATCGGGCACGTCGACACCGTGTGGCCGACGGGAACCCTCGAGACGATGCCTCTGCGCATGGAGGACGGGCTCCTCAGGGGTCCCGGCTGCTTCGACATGAAGGCCGGCGTGGCCCAGATCGCGTTCGCGCTCCGGGCGCTTCACGAGCTGGGTCTCTCGCCGACGGTCGAACCTGTCGTCTTCCTCAACTCGGACGAGGAGATCGGGAGCCCGGAGTCGGAGTCGGCGATCCGGGAACTCGCTTCCGGTGCCGCGCGAGCGCTCGTGCTCGAGCCCGCGCTTACCCCGTCGGGGCTGATCAAGACCTCCCGTCGCGGCACGGGGCATTTCGACATCACCGTGATCGGGAAGTCGGCGCACACCGGCCTCGCCCCCGAGGAGGGCGCGTCGGCGATCCTCGAACTCGCCAGCGTGATCCAGGGCCTGCACGCGCTGACCGATCGCGAGCGAGGCATCGAGGTGAACGTGGGGCAGGTGAAGGGAGGCGTTCGCCCCAACGTGGTCGCCGCCGAAGCGAGTGCCGTCGTCGATGTGCGGGTGCGCACGGTCGACGACGCGCGACGGGTCGAAGAGAAGATCCGTCGGATCGCGGCGACGACCCCCGGGACACGCGTCGAGGTCGAGGGCTCGGTCTCGAGGCTGCCCATGGAGCAGACCCCGCGGAACCGGCGGCTCTGGGACGCCACGCTCGGCGTGGCGGAGGAGCTGGGACTGGAGCTGGAGGACGGAATGTCGGGGGGCGCCTCGGACGGCAACTACACGAGTGAGTACACGGCCACGCTCGACGGTCTCGGTGCGGTCGGGGACGGAG
>DATFJS010000200.1:0-29419 GCA_035269045.1 Longimicrobiales bacterium
CGGGAGAGTTCGGTCGCCCGATCACGCAGCCAGGGGTCGCTCTCGTCGAGGGAGGGGAGCTCCGGGAACGGCTCGGTCGCGACGGTCCCGGTCGCGCCAACATCGGTCGTGTCGCCCACGATGACCGTTTCCTCGATGCCGCCCCCTCCGTACATCCGGCCGGACTCCGGCCCCTCGCCCGATCCACGGGACAGACCCCACCAGAGGGCGACACCCGCCGCGACCACCCCCAGGAGCGCCAGGAGCGTGCCCCGGCCCGGACCTCCCCCGCCACGTCGACGACGACGAGAGGTGAGAATCGGCGAGTCGGAGGATCCGGGGTCACGCTCGGATGTGGGGGTGTCGGTCATGGCGAGCCGGGAATCGTGATCGAAGAGAATGCGCGGGTCGGGGCCGTGTGGTTAGACGTCCGCATCCCGCCGGACGTTCCAGCTGCGCGGGAGGAACGTCGATCGACCGTGTCCAGCGAACATGTCGCAGCCTCGTTGGCGAAGCTATGATCTCGGGACTTTCATCCCCCTCAGGAGGTCCCATGAAGTTCATGGTCCAGTGGTATACGCACCCCGACAAGCGCATGGACGTGGTCCAGGACTGGGTCGGACGCACGCCGGAAGAGCGAGGAAACCTCGGTCCGGGCCTGAAGATGATCGGGCGGTGGCACAATCCGATCGAAGGCGACGGCGTCCTCATCGTCGAGGCGGACTCGCACGCCGATCTCGTCCGGTACATCACACCGTGGACGTTCGTGATGGACATCTCGTTCGCGCCGGTACTCGACGACGAAGAGTCGGCGGCCGCGCTGAAGAGCGGGCTGGGCGGCTGATCCGCACCGGCTGACCCCTCGGGCCCGGGCCAGTGACCGGGGCCGAGGCACCGGGCCCCGGTCACTGGCCTCGGTCACTGGCCCCGGTCACTGCAGGTAGAGGGCGGCGTGGCAGGGTTCGCGTCGCCCTCTCGTACGTAGTCGCCCCCTCGTACGTCGACGAGACCTTGCACCCGGTGCCGGGTCGGCACACCGTGGGCCCCGAACCTTCCGTCCCGAACGCACCCCCCTCGAGCGCGACCCCATGAGCGAGAGCACCTCGACCTCCGAGTCCAGCGTCGTGAACCGCCTCCTCGACCGCGTCGAGCGCGTCGGCAATCGGCTTCCGGACCCCGTCACGCTCTTCGTCCTGCTCGCGCTGAGTGTCGTGGTGATCTCGTGGCTGGCCACGACGCTGGGCATCTCCGCGGTCCACCCGGGGACGGGCGAGACGATCACGCCGGTGAATCTGCTGTCGGCCGAGGGAATCCGTCGCATGCTGGTCGAGGCGGTCGACAACTTCACCGCCTTCCCGCCACTCGGACTCGTGATCGTCGTGATCATCGGGATCGGGGTGACCGAACACAGCGGGCTGATCTCGGCCGCGCTGCGGACCCTGCTGCAGGCGGTGCCCGACTCTCTGCTGACCGCGGCGCTCGTGTTCGCGGGAATCATGAGCAACGTCGCGGTGGACGCGGGCTACGTGGTGGTGGTCCCCATGGGCGCGGTGCTCTTCGCGGCGGCCGGACGCCATCCTCTCGCCGGCCTCGCGGCCGCGTTCGCGGGCGTCAGCGCCGGCTTCAGCGCCAACCTGCTGATCACCTCGCTCGATCCGCTGCTCTCGGGCCTGTCGCAGGAGGGCGCGCAGTTGGTCGACCCGAACTACGTGGTGCAGCCCACGGCGAACTACTGGTTCATGCTGGCGTCGACCTTCGTGCTCACGGCGCTGGGCGCGTGGGTGACGTCCCGCTTCGTCGAGCCGCGTCTGGGCGAGTGGGACCCCACGCAGGGCGAGGACGTCGAGGACGCCATGCAGGTGGACGAGGTGACCGAGAAGGAGCGCCGCGGGCTGCGTGCCGCCGCGATCGCCTCGGTCGCCATCGTGATGGGAATGGCGCTGCTGGTCGTGCCGGCAGGAGCACCGCTGCGCGATCAGGCGGCGGTAGCGGCGGGAGCCCCGTGGTACGTGCAGATCGGGCCCTTCCTGGACGCGATCGTCACGCTACTGATGCTGGTGTTCCTGCTGGTCGGACTCGCCTACGGCTGGGTGGCTGGGACGATCCGGAGCGACCGCGACGTGGCGAAGATGTCGGCGGACGCGGTGGCGGTGCTCGGCAGCTACATCGTCCTCGCCTTCGCCGCGGCCCAGTTCGTCGCCTGGTTCGGATGGTCGAACCTCGGGCTGATCCTCGCGATCCAGGGCGCGGACCTGCTGCAGGGGATCGGGTTCACCGGCCTGCCCATGATCCTCTCGTTCGTCGTCGTGGCCGCCTTCATCAACCTCTTCATCGGCAGCGCCTCGGCGAAGTGGGCGGTGATGGCCCCGGTGTTCGTGCCCATGCTCATGCTGACCGGCTACTCGCCGGAGATGGTCCAGGCGGCGTACCGGGTCGGGGACTCGACCACGAACATCATCACCCCGCTCATGCCCTACTTCCCCGTGATCATCGCCTTCGCGCAGCGGTGGGACCGGAAGAGCGGCCTCGGGACGCTGATCTCGGCCATGGTCCCCTACTCGGTGGTCTTCCTCTTCGGATGGCTCGTGATGTTCACGATCTGGGTCCTGTTCGGCCTGCCGCTGGGGCCGGGGGCGCCCCTCGAGTACGCGGCGGGTGCGATCGCGGGCTGACGCGTCTACGCAGGATCGGCCGGATTGGAGTTCGAATCGGTCGCGCCGTACCTGCCCGACCAGTAGACCGCCGCGACGGTCGCCAGGACCACGACCACCGGCGTCGACCACAGGATGGCGGCGACCACGGCCATCTCTCCCACCCAGCCGAGGAACATGGCGCCGAAGACGATCGCCACGGGTGTCAGGAGAGAAATCGCGTACCCGGTCAGCACACTCGCGACGAAGTAGGCTCTCGTCCGTGTGATCCGCGGCCGCAGAATCACGTATACGAGTGCCGTCACGAGCACGGGCCAGGCAACCACCACGAAGGTGGAGAGCCAGAACAGGAAGTCGATGTCGTTCATCGGGGGTGTCTCTCCCGCGGCATATCGGTCAGTTCACGCTGCCCCTAGCATACCCCACCCGCTCGATCTCGAGCCGGAACGGACCCTCCTGCTCGTCCTTCAGCATGATCCCGACCTGGCCGACCTCGGCCGGCGCCACCGGCCCCACGCCGCGAGGTCGGTAGCCACGAAAGGTCGGTTCGAACTCCTCCATCGCGAGTTCCACGGTGATCCATTCGCCGGCAGTGGTCTCGAAGTTCGCGGCCCACGCGACTCCGCCGTTCCGGCGACCCGGTCGCAGTCGGGCCTGGTACCGCCGCCCATCCCCGCGGACGCGAAGCAGCAGACCGGAGGCATTCTCCATGACCCCGGGCGAGATGGGAAGCCACACCGAGGCGAACCCCCCATGGTTCTCGAGGGACAGCGTGCCCTCGAAGGTGGCGAAGCCCCGTGAATCGCACTGCAGCCGGCTGGACGACCGTCCACCCATCACGTCGTCGTTCACGATCCGGGCGTCGACGTCCTCCCGGTCACGAAAATCGAGCAGCGCGTTCATGTCGAGAGTCCGAGCCGAACGGAGGAGGCGGACGAGGTGGAGCACCGGTGTCGCGAGCGGACCGCTCGGCTTGGCCGGGAGGTGACGCGAGGCGGCGAATTCCTATCGGAATTTCCATCCCTCCATCCTATCGGGGCGTCTGGGATGCCGGGTGGACGGGCGGCGAACTTCATGAATCGGTCCGAGGTTCGGCCCCACCCCCCCGCAGGAGTGCTCCCCATGAAGTATACACGCCATGATCCCATGACCGCGAAGTGGCCCTGGAGTCGGAGCCTCGCCGTCACGGGCAAGGGCCGGACCGTGCAGGTGAAGCGCATCCTCTTCGGTGCGGTGGAGGACCGCTGCCACGGACTGGGCATCCGCCCCGGATCCATTCTCACCTGCGAGGGACAGGACGATGACGACATCACCCTGACCCTGCCGGGGGGGGAGCGTCACAGGCTACCGCGCCACTACGCCTGGTTCGTGTCGGTCGACCCGATCTCCTGACGGCCCCGCCCGAGTCCCGGATCTTCGAGAGCCGCATCGCTCGTCCGCGAGAGGATGAGCAGCTTGCGCGCCTCCTCGCGGTCCCGAACGTCGAGCTTCCCGAGTAGCGAGTGGACGTGGCTCTTCACGGTCCCGACGCCGATGAAGAGGCGGCGGCCGATTTCGCGATTGGTGAGGCCCTCACCGATGAGATCGAGTACCTCGCCCTCCCGCGGTGTGAGCTCCGAGAGCGCGCTCAGATCGAGCCCGCTGGTCGCCAGAAGCCCGGCGAGCGCGTGGAGTCGTCGGACCAGAAGCCGGGCCGTGGAAGGGCCGACCAGCACTTCGTCTCGGTTCAGGAGCCGGAGCACGAGAAGGAGGCCTGAGAGGGAGAGTTCGTCGGTGAGGTATCCGTCCACACCGGCCTCGAGGTAGCGGACGAGCACGGCGTCCGTGCTGGGCAGACCGGTCACGACCAGGGCGGGGCGATTCTCACGCCCGCGGAGTGTCTCGGCCAGCTCGAGTACACCATTCCCCGGCAGATCCGCACTCGCGACGACGATGTCGATCCGGGAACCCGGCCGCTCGACTTCCTGGAGCGTGGTGGCGACATCACGCGCGCTGCCGGCCGACTCGACGTCGTCGGAAGCGCCGAGCCCGGCCGCGATCCCCTCCGCGGTCGAGCGCTCGCGGTGGACCACCAGGACGCGGATCACGGCTCGGCGTCCCCGGTGATCTCCGGAACCCCGGTGAGGATCCCGTGGAAGTTCTCCAGGGCCCGCCCCACCGCGATCCCCTCCGCACCGATCTCGTAGTGATGGAAGGCCCGGGTGTGCGCGCTCCGTCGCATCTTCACGACGGACATCACCGTCTTGAGCCTCCCCCGGACCTCCACGTACCGCAGGAGGACCACGTCGTCGGCGAGAAACGAACTGTCGTGCGGGGTGAACCTCAGCTGATCGACCTGCTGGCTGAGTTCCGCCGTCATCATCACCGTCACGCCCGCCGTGGTGAGCGTCTGGACCAGTCGCCCCATCGATTCCCGCAGGCGTTCCGCCTCGGTGCCCGACGCCGCGACCTGGAGACCGCTGAGGGAGTCGATCACCACACGACTCGCCCGGATCTCGTCCACGCGATCCAGGATTTCCTCGAAGGTCTCGTCCACGGACAGATCCAGGGGGCGTCGATGGAAGAGGCTGAGCCGATTCTCCGCGACCGCCGATCGGAAGTCGTTGCCGAGCAGCGCGGCCCGGTCGATGAACCGGTCCACGTTCTCCTCGAAGGTCGCCACGACCACGTTCTCGCCCGCATCGAGCCCCGCCCCCGCGAAGTGCATGCCCAGCACGGACTTCCCTGTCCCCGACGGACCCGAGACGATCACCGCATCCCCCCGTACGAACCCGCCGTCGAGCATCTCGTCGAGCCCCTCGACACCGGTCGCCATCCGGGTCCGATCGGCCGTGTCGTGGACCGGGTCGTCGAGGTCGCGGAAGGCCCGTGGGTACACGCGCAGGCCCGCCGAGGAGATGCGATACACGTGCTGGCCGGCGAGTTCGGCCGCACCGCGAAGCTTGCTCACGGTCAGCTTCCGCACCCGCGTGTCCCCCTGCGGCTGCTGACGGAGCCAGAACACGCCGTCGGCGATCGTGAAGAGCGGGTTGTTCGGTGTCTCCTCGGTCCTGAACTCCCCGAGGAGGAACGACGTGGTCTCCCAGCGGGTCATCGCATTCGAGAGCCGCTGGACGAAGCTCCGGAGCCGGGAGGACGGCGCCCGGGACTCGAGCCTCGCCTGCGCCGTGACCGAACGGAAGGAGTCCACGACCACGAACGCGGGCTCGAGCCTCTCCACCTCTTCGACCAGGGCATCGAACACCCCATCGAGATCCCCCTCGAGTACCTCGCCATGGAGGTTCATGTAGTGGATCGCCGATCCGACCCGTTCCACATCGAAGAAGTCGAACTGCTGCTGGTACCGCAGCATCTTGATCGGTGGCTCACCGACGAGCGTGCAGAAGAGCGCGGGGCGTTCCTCCGTGGCGTTCGCGAAGAGGATCTGGTGGGCAAGGGTGGTCTTGCCCGCCCCGGGGTCGCCTCCGACCACGTTGAAGGAGCCTGCGGGGAGACCGCCGCCGAGGACCGTATCGAGCCCGGGAACACCGGTGCGGAGGATGTCGAAAGTCGGCACGATCAGCTTTCCTCGCCCCGGTACCGGGGCATCGATGAGGAGTCGTCGAAGTCGGCGGGATCCCGTGAAGCGATGACGTCCGGCCACACCTCGCGCAGCAGCACGAGGGTAAGCCCCCATCCGACGAGGCGCCCGAGAAACGCGAGCAGGTCGGCCAGGAGCCGTGTGGCGATCTCGAGTCCCGACGCCCCGTCGGGATCCTCGAACACCCGGCCGAGTTCCTCCACGGACGGCGGCCCGACCTCGGGGATCGGCAGGTTCCCGAGTTCGGAATGTACACGGGCCCCGACGATGGCCGCCCGTCCGAGCAGGATCTCGAAACCTCCCGCGCCGATCACCGGACGGAGCCGCTCGAACAGTCGCGAGAGGACGGCGGCACCGGCATCGGACACCGATTCCACCGAGTCCCGGGTGTAGCCTTCGGCTGACAGGAGGTCGCGCGCCAGACTCTCTGCGGGAGTCGCGTCGGGAGGAAGTCGCTCCATGGTGGACGCCGGACCTCCGAGTGCGAGTGCGGACGTGGCAGATACCTGGGGGGAATGCCCGTCCACAATGCGGAGCGTAACGCGACCGATCCCCCGACGCGAACGGCCGACCGCACGGGTGCTCCGTGCATCCACCCGAATACCCCGGAAAACCTACCGGCAGGCATTCGGGCAGCGACATCGACCGCGGAAGAGGCCGAGGATATAAAAGGCGGTATACACGAGACTCGCGATGGGGCTGCCGGGCCCGGCACGCTCCGCCTTCACCCGCCGTCGATCGACTCTCGGACCATCTCGATCAGGTGTCCGTTCTCGAATGGCTTCGAAAGCACCGGGAACCGTCCCATCCCGCGCGAGGGACGCCCGGTCATGTACACGATGGGGAGATCGGGAAGATCGCGGTTCACCCGCTCGGCGAGCGACGGCCCATCGAGCCCGGGCATGTCGATGTCCGTCAACAGGAGATCGATCCCGTCGCCATCATTCGCGAGTCGCTCGAGCGCCTCTCCACCATTCCCGGCGGTCTCCACCTTGAATCCATTCAGACGGAGCACCCGTGCGACCAGACCCAGAACGAGCGGATGGTCGTCCACCACGAGTACCATGCCTCCGGAGGGTTCATCGCCCTGCCCCGCGTCCGGCGGGATCCGTGCCTTCATACCCTCCATCGTGCGCAATCCTCTTCTGAGCGGTAGCGGTCCGGACTGGCCAGAATGAAGGATACCGGGGCATCGAGGAGGGCCGGAATCGGCTGCGACAGACGACCACGGGTGAGATTCGGGTATAGATCAGGTTCGCGGTCGGCCGCAGACGAGCGCGTGGCCGGCCCGGCTAGCCTTCGAGCACACCCTCGCGTTCGAGTCGGGCCAGGCCGGCCCGTGTGAGTTCATCGAGTTCCTCGAGCAATGTCGGGGCGACCCGGGTGAAGTTGAAGCAACTCTTGCCCTGCATGCGTCCGCGGAGTTCGTCCGAGACGCCGTCCAGAAGGTCCGGGTACATGTAGACCGGAAATAGATGGAAGCTCACGTATCGCTTCCCGATCTCCGCCTTCCCGAAGGAGAGTTCCTTCTTCCAGCGCTTCGAATAGGGGGTGTCGAGGACGTACGCCGTGGGCGTGTCGGTGGTCACCGTCAGCTCGTCCCCGAACGGGACGAGGATCGACCGCAACGCACGGAAGACGGGATCGAAATCGGTATCCGGCATGTGTTCCTCCTTACGATGGGTGGACCGCTATCCGCCCCGCGTCGCCCCCCCAACGTACGCCCGGGCATGACCGTACTCCAACGCCGGGATGTCCCCGTCGGCCGGCCCCATCCGCGTCCGCATGCTCCCGTGACGGTCCGGCGCGGCCGCAGCCTCGCCGATCAACGCACGGGACCGGGCGTCCGGGTCGCGGCGAGTTCACAGAGGCGCTCCATGGCGCGGAAGTTCGTGGGCTCGTCGTGGCGCTCCGCCGTCGCGCGGGCGGCGCGACCCATGTGCTCCCGATGCTCCCCGTCCGCCAGCTCCACGAGGCGACGGTGCAGAGTGACGCCTTCGGCCGGGTCGACCACGTATCCGGACACACCGTCCTCCACCACCATCGCGGCGCCTGCCCACGGACTCGTGAGCGGAGGCAGTCCGCACGCCATCGCCTCCAGTACCACGTTCCCGAAGGCGTCGTGCCACGTGGGGTGCAGGAACACGTCCGCCGCCGCGTACGCGCGGGTTACCGGATGGACCACTCCAGGGAGGTGGGTGGCCCCCACGAGTCCACGGGCTCTCGCCCACGCGGCAGCCCGGCGGCGCTGCAGGCGACTGGTCCCCCTGCCCGCGACCAGCAGGTGCGCGTCCAGCCCGGCCGCCCGGAGCCGGGCCACCTGGTCCATGGCGGGACGTACGCCCTTGAGCCGGTAGTTGTGTGCGACCATCAGGATGCAGAGCGCGTCCGCAGGAAGGCCGAATTCTGCCCGCGCCTCCGTGCGAAGTGCCTCGCGGACCGCGGGGCAGAAGGTCTCGACGTCCACGCCGTTGGGGACGACGTGAACCCGATCGGGGTCGACCGCGTAGGTGTCGAGCACCTCCGTGCGCATGCGGTCGGAGATGGCGACGACGTCGGGTGTCGGCGTGGTGCCCTCGTAGAATCGCCGCTCCCGAGTGCGCTTGCCCCGCACCGGTGGAAGGGCTCTCAGAAGCCGGCGTGCACCCCGCTCGAGGGGATTCCGGAACGACCTGAGCTTCTGGCGATACTGGTCCGTTCCGTACCCGGGCCGCAGCAGATTGGCGCCGATGCCGGCATAGTGGTCGGATCGCTCCGGGTTGAGGAGCAGGACATCCAGCTCGAGATCACGAACTCTGCGCCGGAACTGCTGCCGGGGGAGCCCGGCGAGATCGGCGACCGTCGCCCGGGGCGTACGTTCCGCCACGTCCTCCGGCGGAGCGTGCCGGCTCACGAGGAGATGTACGTCATGGCCGGCGTCCCCCAACCACCGGCCCAGTCTCCAGAGGTATCGCTGCTGTCCCGACGGTCCGTCGGCGATCCTCAGGTCGATCCCGATCCTCACGGGAACGTCCCGGGGCAGCCCGGCTCGACCGAGCGGACACCCGTGTCTGCAGACCCCCGACCGACCCCGGGCCCCGTCGGGCGAGACGGAGCCGCCCCCCCCAGCGCGGACGCACCCGACCCCCGAGAGCCGCGCCAGCCCCGGCGCTCCGGGGACCCTGCTCCCTTCATCAGCGGCCCTACCCTCGAGTGTGTGTCGATGCCCAGCGACGGTTGAGGTGGAGAAGTGGGCCGCCGCGGATTCATCACCAGAGCACAGCCCGGCGGGGTTCCGCGTTGAAATACCCGTGAGGGCGGGAGCGGATTCGGTCCCCGCGGAAGCCGGCCGAAGCACGGTGCACGTGCTTATGGTCCCCGCAGGAGTCGAGCCACAGCGCGACTCCATCCTGGCGATGTCCGACGAGCCGCTTCCACAGGGCCCCGACCTTTCGGATCTGACGGCCGAGCGGGCGGCCCGCCTTCCCCGACAGGCCCAGATCGCGGAAGTTCGTATCCTGGCTGCCGCGCCGGAGTCGATTCGGCCAGGTGAATCTCATCCGCTCGCCGATCGGTTGCGACCACCGCACTCTTCGACATCGGCACCACCCCAATCCGACACCCAGGCCACCCCGATGGCGGAAGGCGAGGGCTTCAAGCGCAACATCGGCCTCTTCATGGCCGTGATGATCGGCATCGGCGCCATGATGGGGCCGGGGATCTTCGCGCTTCCCAGTGTCGTGGCGGGCTCGATCGGGCCACTCGGCATCCTCGCCTACCTCGCCATGGGGCTGCTCACGCTCTTCACGGCCCTGAACTACGGCGAGCTGGGCGCGGCCATCCCGGTGGCGGGTGGCGGCTACTCGTTCGTCAGCCGCACCCTTCCCCGCCCCGTCGCCTTTCTGACCGGGTGGTTCTTCTGGATCGGCAACACGCTGGCGTGCGCGCTCTACGTCGTGATCTTCGCGCTCACGATCCAGCACTACTTCTGGCCGAGCGGCAGCGTCTTCGTGATCACGCTGGTGACGACGGCCTTCTTCACGATCACGAATCTCCGTGGGGCGGTAGAAGCGCTGCGCGTCATCACGGCGATGAACATCGTCGAGCTGCTCGTGCTCGTGGCCATCGGTGCTCTCGGTGCCTCATACATCGAGCCCGCCAATCTCGAGCCCTTCGCGCCGATGGGGCTCGGACCACTCATCCCCACGATGGGCCTCATCTACATCTCCTACGTCGGCTTCGATCTGATCACGGTCGCAGCCGAGGAGATCATCGACCCGGCCCGGACGATCCCGCGGGCGATCCTGATCACACTCGGCGTGGGCGTCGTGATCTACGTGCTGGTGCTGTGGGTCATGATGGGCGTGGTCAACTACGAGGAGCTCGCGCAGTCGGATACGCCGTTCATCTTCGTGGCCGACCACCTGTTCGGCGCATGGGGACG
Organism: Longimicrobiales bacterium; assembly: GCA_035269045.1. Lineage (GTDB taxonomy): Bacteria > Gemmatimonadota > Gemmatimonadetes > Longimicrobiales > Gaopeijiaceae > Gaopeijia. Next base: position 10,634 of record DATFJS010000200.1, read on the forward strand.
CTGGGCGGGGATCATCGCGACGATCATGGCGAGTCTCTCGGCCTTCAGCGTGACGCTGGGCGCGAGCTCACGAGTGTTGTTCGCGCTCGGGCGCGACGGTCACTTCCCCGAGGCCTTCGCGCGCCTGCACCCGAAGTTCCAGACGCCCCACATCGCGCTCTTCGTGTGCGCCAGCCTGGTAGTCCTGCTGAGCGCGCTCGGTGTCGTCCGCTTCCTCGCCTCGGTCAGCAGCTTCGGGTACCTGATCGCGATCGGCATCGTGAACTACTCGGTCATCGCGCTGCACCAGCGAATGCCGAACCTGCGTCGCCCCTTCAAGGTCGCCCTCTTCCCCCTCACGCCGATCCTCGGAATGGTGGCGTGCTGGTTCTTCGTGCCGACGCTCGAGGCCCGCAGCCTGCTGCTGGGTGCCGGGCTGACGGCGATCGGGGCGGTCGTCTACCTTTTCCAGCCCGCCAATCGCGAAGAACTGCGCGGGCTGCCGATTCTTCTTCGTCGACTTCGACTTCGAATCCGAGCCCTCTGGAGGCCTCACATGCGCGTGCTGATCATCGGCGGCGGAAGCCAGGGCAGCAACATCGCCGACCGGCTTCTCAAGCAGGACGAATTCCGGATGGTGTTCCGGTCGTCCGAGTACCAGATCACCTTCATCGAGGAGAACGAGGAGCGCTCCGAGGAGCTCGGACGTCGCTTCAACGTGCCGGTCTTCCACGGCGACGGGACCAAGCCCGAGGTCCTCGCGCAGGCCGAGCCGCACAACCTCGACGTGGCCATCGCGGCCACGCACAACGACGAGCGGAACACGATCATCGCGCTCCAGGCCAAGCGCCTCGGGGTCCCCCGCGTGATCGCCATCGCCCGGGATCCGGATCAGGTGTCGCTGCTCGAGGACAGCGGCATCGTGTGCATCAGCGCGCCGTTCGCCACGGCGGCCATGGTCGAGAACTACCTCGACCGCCCGGGGGTCGCGGAACTCATCCAGATCGAGGGGGGGGTGGCGAACCTCATCGATGTGCGGGTGCCGGCAGCCAGCCAGGTCGTGGGCCGGAAGATCCAGGACATCGACATCCCCGACGAAGTCGTGGTCGCTGCCGTCATCCGCGACGACAAGTTCGTCGTCCCGCGCGGCCACACCGAGATCCGGAATGGGGATCACGTCGTGTTCGTGGGGCCACCGGCGTCGGTGCAGGATGCGCACGCGATCTTCATGAAGGGGGCGGGCACGGCCGGCTAAGGGGAGGCGGAGGGCTGCCCTGCCGTCGATCCACTCGCGAACGCAGGCAGGTGGCTCATATCCTCGCAGACGGATCATCGGCTACTGCATCAGACACGAGGACGCGTGGACTACTCGACTCTCAGGTACAGGCTGTCCCGAGTGCCTATCCTCGGGTCCTCGGTGAGGGCGACGAAGCGTCTGTGGCGTCGAATCCGACGGCGGAAGGACGGTGAGCGCATCTTGCGTGACCGGTTCGAGCGGCGAAGTGGATATACCCTGGATCTCGATGCCGCAGACCTGTTCAGCGAACGCCTCACTGCCCGGATGATTCTGCTTCATCGGTCTCCCGACCTGCGAATGAAGCGGCTCACCGACAAATTCGCAGTCCGGCCATTCGTCGAGCAGCGTGTGGGGGCAGAGTACCTCTCTCAGCTCCTTTGGCACGGGGCGAGCCCGCGCGACATCCCGTTCGACGATCTCCCAGACCGATACGTCGCCAAACCGAACCACGCGTCGGGCCTTGTCGTGCATGGTGATCCGGAGATCGATCGACGGGAGGCGATCGAATACCTGGAAGACGCCCTCGCCCACGACTACTACTGGAAGAATCGCGAGGCCCAGTACTACGGCATCGAGCGGCGGGTGCTGGTCGAGGAGCGTCTGGACGACGGACTCGACGACGGTCCGCGGGACTACAGCTTCTTCTGCTTCCATGGACGCCCACACGCGGTGCAGGTCCGAAATCGAATCAAGACGATCAGTCAGTTCCACGATCTCGACTGGAAGCGGCTCAGCCTCCGATTGAAGCTCGCCGACCCCGTCGAGCTGGACCCGCCGCGGAATCTCGACGAGATGATCGATGTCTCGAGTCGGCTCTCCGAGGGTTTCGATTTCGTTCGGGTCGATCTCTATGATCTCGGCGATCGTGTCGTGTTCGGTGAGATGACCTTCACGCCGGCTGCAGGTGGCCATCGGCCGACTCCGGAAGAATGGGACGTGCAACTCGGACGTCTCTGGGGCGACGCCCCCAATCCCTGAGGCGCAGGGTCGCCCTCAGGGTGAGCCGCGATCGCGGTGACTTCCGTCGTACCCTTCGCAGCCACCGGCGAAATTTCTTGGCAGCGGATCCGGCGCGCCCGATATTGACCGGCTCGCTCCGCGTCGCACCCGCCCCGACCGCCCGGGAGACCCCATGTTCGCCCCACTCCGCCTCGTCGCTCTCGCCTTCTTCGTCCTCGGAGTCGCGGTTCCAGCACCCGCCTCCGCGCAGGACAACGACGACGACCCGCTCCCGCTCCAGCCGAACCGGACACTCGCCTTCACGACCGACGAGGGCAGCTGGGTCTCACTCGACGTCAGTCCCGACGGACGGACGCTGGTGTTCGACCTCCTCGGCGACCTCTACACCATGCCGATCGAGGGCGGCCAGGCGACGCCCCTGACCGAGGGCATGGCGTACGACGTCCAGCCGCGCTTCAGCCCCGACGGCGAGCGGGTCGTGTTCGTCAGTGACCGGAGCGGGCACGAGAACGTCTGGACGATCTCGCTGGATCGCAGCGACACGACCCAGGTGACCGAGGGGAACCGGGGCGACGTGATGTCCCCCGAGTGGACGCCGGACGGCGAGTACCTCGTCGTGTCGAAGTCCGTGCCGGGAACGGGTGGGCTGAAGCTGTGGCTCATCCACCGGGACGGGGGCGCCGGCACCGCGATGGTCACCGAGCCGGAGGACCAGCACATGGCCGGGGCGGCATTCGGCCCCGACCCACGGTACGTCTGGTATGCCTCTCGGGAGGGTCGGCACGAGTACAACGTCGACTTCCCGACCTACCAGCTCCGGGTGTACGACCGCGATACGGGCGAGTCCACGACGATGACGAGCCGGTACGGCGCGGCCATCCGCCCCACGCTGTCGCCGGACGGCCGCTGGCTCGTCTACGGCACGCGGCACGAGGGCCTCACGGGCCTTCGGATCCGTGAGATCGAGACGGGAGAGGAGCGCTGGCTGGCCTATCCGGTCCAGCGGGACGACATCGAATCCGTCGCCCCCATGGACGCGCTCCCCGGCTACACCTTCACGCCGGACTCCGAGGACGTCGTCGCCTCGTACGGCGGCAGGATCTGGCGGATCGCCGTGGACGGCAGCGCGCAGGAGGAGATCCCCTTCGAGGTCGACGTGGACATCCCGCTCGGGCCCGAGGTGCGATTCGACTACGCGGTGGAAGCCGAGCCCACGCTGGTCGCCCGGCAGATCCGGGACGCGGTGCCCTCCCCCGACGGATCGCGTCTGGCCTTCACGGCCATGAACGACCTCTACGTGATGGACTGGCCCGACGGCGACCCTCAGCGCCTCAGCGACCTGGACACGCTCACGGAGGCGTCGCCGACCTGGTCCCCGGACGGCCGCTCGATCGCCTTCGTGACCTGGGACGACGCCGAGGGCGGGCACGTCTGGCGAATCGCGGCCGACGGCGGCACGCCACAGCAGGTCTCCGACATCAGCGCCTTCTACACGGAGACGGCGTGGTCTCCCGGTGGGGACCGGATCGTGACGCGCCGGGCGGCCGCACGCGACGTGCAGGAAGCCCGCGGCTTCTTCGGCGGAGGACTGGCCGCGGAGTACGTCTGGTTCCCGTCCGGCGGCGGCGACGCCACGACCATCGCGCTCACCGAAGGGCGCAGCGGGATCCACTTCGCGGGGGACGCCGACCGGCTGTGGGCGACCCGGGGCGGCACCCTCGTCTCCTTCCGCTGGGACGGCACGGACGAGCGGGAGCACATCCGCGTCACCGGGAAGTCCGCGACCGGCTCGACCTCGAACCCGCCGGCCAGCGCCATCTATCGCGCTCCGGAGGGTGACCTGGCCCTCGCCCAGATCGGGATGGAGCTGTACACGGTCACGATCCCGATGGTGGGAGGTGACACGCCCGAGGTGAACGTCGAGAACCCCGACAACGCGGCGTTCCCGGCACGGAAGCTGACCACGATCGGGGGTGAGTTCCCCACGTGGGGCCCGGACGGCCGATCGGTCCACTGGTCGCTGGCCAACGCACACGTAGTCTACGACCTGGATCGGGCGGAGGCCGTCGAGGACTCGCTGGCCGCGATCGAGCCCGACGAGGAGGAAGCGGACGAGCCGGAGGCCGAGGACCCCGAGGCCGCAGCCGAGGACGAAGACGCCGGCTACGAGCCGTTCGAGCGCCGCGTCGAGGTGACATACGCCCGCGACATCCCCGAGGGCACGGCCGTCCTGCGGGGCGCACGCGCCGTCACCATGAACGGCGACGAGATCATCGAGGACGCCGACATCGTGATCCGCGACAACCGGATCGTCGCGGTCGGCGCGAGCGGGACCGTGGAGATGCCGGACGGCGCGGACGTCATCGACGTCACGGGCAAGACCATCGTCCCGGGGTACGTGGACACCCACTACCACACGCAGTGGCTCATCCCGGGCGTCCACACCACACAGGTCTGGCAGTATCTGACCAACCTCGCCTACGGGGTGACGCTGACCCAGGACGTCCAGACGGCCACGACCGACATCCTGACCTATCACGATCAGGTGGAGGCGGGGCGGATGATCGGCCCGCGCATCTACCACACCGGCCCGGGCGTCTTCTCCGGTGAGGCGGTCCAGGACCTGGACCATGCCCGCGATGTCCTCATGCGCTACAAGGACTACTACGGGCTCAACACCTTCAAGATGTACATGTCCGGCAACCGCAAGCAGCGTCAGTGGCTGATCATGGCGGCCCGCGAGCTCGAGCTCATGCCCACAACCGAGGGCGGGCTCGACTTCAAGCTGAACATGACGCACGCGATCGACGGCTACCCGGGCCTCGAGCACTCGCTGCCGATCGCGCCGCTCTACGACGACGTGGTCGAGCTGTACCGGACGACCCAGGTGACCTACTCGCCGACCCTGCTCGTGTCGTACGGCGGACCGTGGGCCGAGAACTACTTCTTCACGCGCGAGAACCCGCTCGACGACGAGAAGCTGCTCGGGCTGCATCCGTACGAGGACCTGGCGTCGAAGGCGTCCCGCCGCACGGGATCGCCCGGGTGGTTCCGCTGGGAGGAGCACGTGTTCTGGAAGCACGCCGCCTTCCTCACGGACCTGGTCGAGGCTGGTGGTCGGATCGGCGTCGGGGGCCACGGCCAGCTGCACGGGCTAGGCTGGCACTGGGAGCTGTGGAGCATGGCGTCCGCCGACATGGACAACCACGACGCGCTGCGCGCCGCGACCATCCTCGGTGCCGAGGCGATCGGCTTCGGGAACGACGTCGGGAGCATCGAGGCCGGCAAGCTCGCCGACCTGGTGATCCTCGACTCCAACCCACTGGACGACCTGCGCAACACGACCGACATCCACGCGGTGATGAAGAACGGGCGCCTCTACGACGGCACCACGCTGGACGAGACGTGGCCGCGGCAGCAGCCGCTGCCGCACTACTACTGGATGGACCAGCCGCCGGGGGACATGCCGGCGGGCATCCAGGGGGGGTGGCGCTAGGGGAGGCTGACGCTAGGGGAGCCCGGCGCCGGGGAGGGCCGGCGCCGACGGCGGTCCGACGTGTGGGAGGTTACCCCACACTCATCGTCGGACATGTCCTCATGGCCGGCCGGCCGTCGCGGCACCTACGCTGAGGGTGACCCCAACCCAGGAGGCATTCGATGCGTCGGTCATGCTCAGCGGTACTCATCACGCTTCTGGCGATCCCCGTCACCGGTGCGTGCGGAGGGGAGGTCGAGGACCCCGCCCAGGACGAGGCGATGCGGCTCGCGGCCCAGCAGGACTCCGTGATGCTGGCGGAGTCGATGTTCGATCCGGCGGCCTTCGACACGATCACGTGGGAATCGCAGGAGGCCCTCATGGAGCGCGGGTCGGTCGTGTGGGGCATCAGCTGCTCGAAGTGCCACGGCGCCTATGGTGAGGGCGACGGCGGCTTCGTCCAGCGAGGCGACACCCTCCGTCCACCGAGCTTCCTCGCGGACGACTGGCGCTTCGCCGACGACGAGCTCGGCCTCAAGCGACAGGTCTTCACCGGCACGGCCGAGGGCATGCCGCACTGGGGCTTCTACGGCCTGAAGTACCGCGACATCGACGCGGTCGCGACCTTCATACGGGAGCGATTGAGGGGGATGTAGGGGGCCGTCGCGGGGCTGAGTGTCGGACAGCGGAGAGGGGCGTGTAACCCACGCCGCCATCGCGGTACATTCTCCCCCATGATCTCCGTATCCAACCTCGCGCGCTCCTTCGGGGACAACCTCCTCTTCGAGAGCGCCTCGTTCCAGCTCAACCCGGGCTGCCGCTACGGGCTCGTCGGTGCGAACGGGTCGGGCAAGTCGACCCTGCTCTCGATCCTGTCGGGCGACCTCGACGCCGACGAGGGCGTGGTTTCGATCCCGAAGGACATCCGGCTGGGTGTGCTCCGGCAGGACCAGTTCGAGTACGACGACGTGCCGGTGGTGGGCGTCGCGCTCATGGGCATCCCGGAGCTCTGGGAGGCGATGCAGGAGAAGGAGGCGCTGCTCGCCCGCGCGGAAGCCGACCCGGAGTCCTTCGAGACGGAGCGGTTCGGCGAGCTCGAGGAGATCGTGCAGCGGTACGACGGCTACGCGGCGGAGGCGCGGGCGGCCACGATCCTGGAGGGCCTGGGGATCCCGGCGGAGGTGCATCACGAGCCGATGTCCGTCCTCTCCGGCGGCTTCAAGCTGCGCGTGCTGCTGGCCCGCGTGCTCGCGTCCGATCCTGACGTGCTGATGCTCGACGAGCCCACCAACCACCTCGACATCCTCTCGATCCGCTGGCTCGAGAAATTCCTGCACGCCTTCACGGGGCCGGTGGTGGTCATCTCTCACGACCACCGCTTCCTCGACAACGTCTCGACGCACATCCTCGACGTCGACTACCGGACGGTGACGCTCTACACGGGCAACTACACCGATTTCCAGGAATCGAAGAAACTGGACCGCGAGCGCCGCGAGAAGGAGATCGAGTCGCGCGAGAAGGAGATCCAGCAGCAGCAGGACTTCGTGGATCGGTTCCGCGCGAAGGCCAGCAAGGCGCGGCAGGCCCAGAGCAAGCTGCGGATGATCGAGAAGATGGCGGACGGGCTCGAGGAGCTCCCCGGCAGCTCGCGCCGCTACCCGAAATTCCGATTCGAGCCGAAGCGGCCGAGCGGGCGTGAGGTCCTCAAGGTCGAGGGCGTCTCGAAGGCGTTCGACGACAACGTCGTGCTCGAGGACGTCGATCTGAAGGTGGAGCGGGGCGACCGCGTCGCGATCATCGGTCCGAACGGCGTCGGGAAGTCGACGCTGCTGAAGATCACGATGGACCGTCTCGCGGCCGACGCCGGTGAGGTGGAATGGGGGTACGAGACACACGTCGGTTACTTCGCGCAGGATCACGCCGACGATTTCGACGACACCGACCGCACCACCGAGGAGTGGCTCTGGGACTACTGCCCGGGGAAGGACCGCGGCTACGTGCGCGGTCAGATGGGGATGATGCTCTTCAGCGGCGACGAGGGCGAGAAGAAGATGTCGGCGCTGTCCGGGGGTGAAGCCGCCCGCATGGTGTTCGCCCGGCTCATGCTCGAGCGGCCGAACGTCCTCGTCCTGGACGAGCCCACCAACCACCTCGACATGGAGTCGATCGAGGCGCTGGTCGAGGGTCTGAAGACCTTCGACGGCACCCTTATCCTGGTGTCGCACGACCGCTGGTTCGTGCGGCAGCTCGCCACGCGCATCGTCGAGATCAAGCCGGGCGAGATCGTCGACTATCCGGGCACCTACGAGGAATTCGTGCACGCCTCGGGGGACGATCACCTGGATGCGGAGGCGGTGCTGCGGAAGGCGAAGCGGGAGAAGAAGGCCGAGAAGAAGGGCGAGAAGGGGAGCGGGAAGAACGGTGCGCGGCGAGACGGCGGGAAGGGCGCCGGGCGAAACTCCGCGCGCAATGCCGAACGCCGCGTAGCCGACCTTCAGCGCCGGAGCGAAAAGCTGCTCGACCGGATCGGCAGGGACGAGGCCCGCATCGCCGAAATCCTCTCGACGTTCGCCGAGTCCGGCTACTACACGCGCACCGACGAGGCCGAGATCGAGCGAATGCAGTCGGAACTCGAGAACGCCAAGCGACGGGTGTCGGAGAACACCGCCGAGTGGGAAGAGGTCGAGCGCAAAGCCACAGTGCTCCAGGCGGAACGGACGTGACGAGGAAGAACGAACGACCGGGCACGTCGACGGCCTCATCATCGGCGAGCGCCTGAGCCGATGCCCACCGACATCTTCGTGATCTCCCTCGCCCTGCTCTTCGGCCTCGCGGCCGCCATCGCCGCGCCGGTCCTGTTCAGCCGCTTCGTCGCCGCGCAGGCCGAGCGCGCGGTGCCACCCCTCGGTGTGATCACGTCGGTGGACGGTGCGCGACTTCACTGGGTGGAACGCGGGGAGGGGCAGCCGCTGATCCTCGTGCACGGGCTCGGCACGCAGATGCGGTCCCTCACCTTTCCGCTCCTGGACGACCTCGCCCGGGACTTCCACGTCCTGGCCATCGATCGACCGGGATCGGGCTGGTCGAGTCGGCGCGACGATGGACGGGTCGGCCTGCGGGCCGACGCCGACACGCTGGCCGCCTTCATCCGGGACCGGGGGCTGGAGCAGCCGCTTGTCGTCGGGCACTCTCTGGGCGGCGCCGTCGGACTCGCGACGGCCGTGCATCATCCGGACCTGCTCGGCGGCCTCGCTCTCGTGGCTCCGTTGACGACGCTCGTCGAGGACCCACCCGGGGTCTTCAGCGCTCTGGAGGTGCATTCTGCTCTCCTGCGACGGCTGATCGCGGAGACCGTGGCGGTGCCGGCCACCCTTCTCCGGGAGAGGACGGTGCTGCGCGAGATCTTCGCGCCGGAGGACGTGCCAGAGACCTTCGCGATCGAGGGCGGCGGCGTACTCGCGCGGCGCCCGACGGCATACGTCACCGCATCGGCCGATCTCGTCGCGGTGCCGGACCACCTCCCCGAGGTCGAGGCGGGATACCGGGAACTGCGTCTTCCCGTGGAGATCCTGTACGGTGACGACGACCGCATCCTCGATCCCGACGTACACGGCAGGCCGATGGCGGACAGAGTCCCCGGCGCGACGGTACGGGTGGTCGAGGGCGGACACATGCTGCCGTTCATGCAGCCGGGGCTCGTGAGCGAGTTCGTGCGGAACGTGGCGCGGAGACTGCCCGAGGGGGAGTAGAGCGGTCGCTCGACGAGCCATGCCGGGACGGACCCCGGGGGAGCCGCGACTTGTCCCGCCCCCCCCCGCCCCCGACGTTGACGGATCATGTCGACCCAATCGCTGATGGCGCTGGTGACCGAACTGGTCACCCGCCTCGATGAAGGCTCGCTGCACCCGGGCTTCGAACGCCCCCTCCGGAGAGGGTCGGCGCAGGGGTTGGTGCGAGTCGACGTCGACCCCTCGGATCCCTCGCAGCTGACGATCGTCGTCCGGATCGAGATCTGTCCTGCGCCACGGGCCAATCTCGAGGTCTTCCTCGCGACGCTTCTCGAGCTCAACCACGACCTGCACGGGCGCGCCGCTTTCTCGCTGGACGATCGGGCGGTCGTCTATCTGACCGCCGGCCGGCACATCGCCAACCTCGACGAGGACGAGGTGGTGGACCTGATCCTCTGGACCTCCGAGCAGGCGGACCACTGGGACGACGTGCTGATGGAGTCGTTCCCGTGACCGAATCCCGTGACGCTTCGACGGTGCACGCCCGTGAAGGCAGCGGCTCGAAGGCCCGAGGCGTGGGCCTGCGAATCGCCGGCTTCTACGCGCTCCTGGGACTTCTCATCTTCATCGGTGTCCGATATCTGCCGGCGCTCGAGAACCTGATCCTGCTGGCGGACATCACGCCGGACACCAACGCGCCCGCCGACGCCATCACGAGCACGATGGCTGGAGGCACGCCTCTGCAGGGCGCCATCCCGACCGGGTGGGACAGCGTCTGGGTGACGGGGGCGTCCGTCCTCGGCGCCCTGATCATCATGCTCCCCGTGGCCTGGACCTACATCCTGATCAAGCGGGACGCCGGCTACGAGGAGTCGGTCGTCCACACCCTCCTGATCCTGCCGGTCGCCGTGGCGGGCATCGTGACGATCGTGCAGGGGAGCCTGGCGCTGGCGTTCTCGCTGGCGGGGATCGTGGCCGCGGTGCGCTTCCGGACCACGCTGGACGACACGAAGGACGCCGTCTACGTGTTCCTCGCGATCGGCGTCGGGCTGGCCGCGGGTGTCCAGGCGCTCGGGGTGGCGCTGGCGCTCTCCGTCGTGTTCAACGCGGTCAACCTGGTGCTCTGGAAGCTCAACTTCGGCGACATCTACGCCGACCGCCTCCACCGCACCGGCGGCCTGGGCCTGGGCACGGTCATCGCCGGGCCCTCCTCGGGGCGATCCGCCGTCGGCTACGGCGACCGCGCGCACGATGCCTCACTCGCCCCCTCCTCGGTGGAGCAGATCCGGGCGCAGCAGGCGAGGATTCACGCTGCACTGCGACGTGAGTCGTCGAAGAAGAAGGAGCGGAAGCGGTATCTGGCGCTGCTCGTGTACACCCGCGATCCGGAAGCCGTCCACGAGCTCGTTCCGCCGATCCTGGCAGAGCTCGCCGAGAGATTCCGACTCGCGGAGGGCTTCGAGCCCAACGCAGAGGGCGTCCACGCGCTGACCTGGCTCGTGAAGCTGCAGGACGGCGTATCGACCGGCGCGCTCGTCACCGCCGTCCGGGAGGCAGACGACGAGTCGTGGATCGAAGGCGCCGAGGTCCGGTCGCTCCGCGAGGTCGCGAACGACAGCTGAGGGGGCTCGTCAGCCGATCGGCCGCGGGACGCCATCGAGGTCGTCCGGGGCCTCGATCCCAAGCAGCACCGCAAGCATCGGAGCGACGTCCACCGTGGCCACCGGCTCGTCGTTCAGGCCGGTCGGGATCCCCCCGCCGAGGACCACGAGCGGGACGTGCCGATCGTACATGTAAGGGGACCCGTGCGTGGTGCCGCGGGGCACCGTCCAGAGGAGCGTGCCCTCGGTGAGGCGCATCTCGACGCCCTGCGCGCCGAGCACGCCCGTCTGACGACCGGGGTGGCTCGAGCGCGCCTGGAGCACGGTGAAGGAGTCCTGGGCGGGCCCACCCGCGAGCAGGTCGGTGAGGGTCCACGCCTGCTCGATCCACGCGATCTCGGGTGCGACGAGCGCGAGCGTGTCGGCGAGGCCCGCCCGCCCGACTCCGTACTCCGTCGCGACTTCACTCAGTCGTCCCTCGAACTCGACCGCCTCCATCATGGTGACCCGATGGCCGGGCGATCCTTCCTCGGTAGCCTGCTCGGGCGCGTCCGCGACCCCGTGGTCGGCCGTCAGCACCATGCGCCATCCGTCGGATCCGAACCGCCCGTCCATCCAGTCCATGAATTCGCCGAGCTCGGCATCGAGCCGGACGAGGTTGTCCAGCTGCTCGAGGGACCTGGGGCCGTAGGCGTGACCCACGCGGTCGGTCTGCGAGAGGGAAATCATCACGAGATCGGGAATGTCGTCCGTGCCGATCCCCTCCCCCTCGATGCCCGCCTGCGCGATCAGGCGCGTGGCCCGGTCGAGGTACGGAGTCGTGGCCAGCCACGCGGCAACATCGCCCCCCCAGTATTCGCGATCGAACTCGTGGGGGAAGGTCGTGTTCACGCCATCCGCCTCGAAGGCGGCCTCGTCCTCGCGGGCCAGGCCTCGATGCCGCGGAGGCACGATCAGATCCCAGGTTCGCGTCTCGAGCAGTTCTGGGAAGTCGTCGTCGTGGAAGTCGTCGACCCACTCCGGGTACGCGTCGGCCCATGTGTCCGACGTGACGAATCGGCCGGCGGCCCCGTCGAACCAAAGCACCGAGGCGTCCGACCGCCCGGCCATCAGCGCCGCGGCCCGATCCTTCCCCGATACGGAGAGGACCCGCGCTTCCGGGTGGACGTCCTGCAGCCATTCGCCCACCGTCGACCGGGTCAGCGGATCGAGACGCGTGCCCGAGCTGCGGGGTGCGTCCAGAGCCGAGCGGGTCTCGTCCACGATATTCTCGATCACCACGCCGTTCTCGATCCAGACGTTCGCGACAACCCCGTGCCGTGAGGGGTGTGTGCCGGTGGACAGGGTCGCGTGGCCGGGTGCCGTGAGGGTGATCGCGTGGTCGTGAGTGGCCTGCGTGAACCGGTAGCCGTCGTCGCGGAGGCGACGGAGTCCGGCGGTGAACACCTCGTCGTAGCGATCGAGCAGGTCCGCGCGGAGCTGATCGATCACCATGAGCACCGTTACGGGGGCTGGCGCGCGCTCCGAAGCCTGCGCGGACGCGGCGGACGGTGCGCTCAGGAGAACGCCGAGAAGCAGCGTCACAGCCGCCAGGAAGGCGGGGATCGATCGGGGCGAAGCGTCGGAGCTGGGGGTCATGGAACCAGAGTTCGGGGATACCGGTCGTACGTAGCGCGCGACGTCACGGATCCGTCATTATGGTGATTCCCCGCCCGGCCGAATAGGTTCGAGCACGGTACCCGCCAACACGGAGAAACCCCGTGCCCAGCCCGCTGCCTGCTCGATCGACGATCCACCTCCGTTGCGCTACACGGCTCGCCGTCCCCGCCTGTGTAGCCGCTGCGCTGCTGATCACGGCACCTGCCCCGAGCCACGCGTCAGCCCCGGTCCAGGCGCCGGCACCGGCCTCCGTGCAGGACAGCTCCGGGCCCTACGGACCCGACGTCCCGCCGCTCTTCGCGGCCGAGACACCTCTCGAGATCCGGATCGAGTCCGACTTCCGGCAGATCCGGCGAGATCGACGGGACGAGAATCCCGAGCACGAGGGTATCGTCGTCGTGGGCGAGGACGACGGTACGGAAACCGAGTGGCCCGTACAGGTCCGCACGCGCGGCAATTTCCGGCTCCAGTCGAATGTCTGCGACTTCCCGCCGATCCGCCTCAACTTCCCGAAGAGCCAGGTCGAAGGCGGCGTGTTCGAAGGGCAGGACAAGATCAAGCTCGTGACCCACTGCCGGGATCGGTACCGGGAGGAGCTTCTCCGCGAGTACCTCGCATACCGCATCTACAACACCGTCACCGACCAGAGCTTCCGGGTGCGCATGGCCCGCGTCACCTACGTCGACACCTCCGGACGAGAAGACCCGCTCACCCGCAACGCCTTCTTCATCGAGATGGAAGAGGCGCTTGCCGAGCGGCTGGGCGGAGAGGTCATCCCGGACGAGGAGCTCGAGGACGGGCTGCATCCGGCGCGGGTCTCCGCGGAGAATGCCGCCCGGGTCGATCTCTTCGCCTACATGGTCGGCAACACCGACTACACGATGTACTTCCCCTCGGACAACGGTGGGCTGCACAACATCGTGCCCGTACATCGGGAGGGCGGAATGGTCGTGGCCGTACCGTACGACTTCGACTGGACCGGGCTCGTCGACGCCCCCTACTCCGAGCCGAACCCGGCGCTCGGACTGCGTAGCGTCACCGACCGGATCTATCGAGGGATGTGCCGGCCCGGGATGGACTACGCCGCGGCGTATCGGGTCTTCATCGCCGCCCGCCCCGAGATCGAGGCGCTCGTCACGGGGATGGACATCATGGAGGAGGACGAGCGGCGCGACGTGGCCCGTTATCTCGAAGACTTCTGGGAGACCGTCACCGACGACGGGCAGGCCCGCCGACGCATCGAAGGTGCCTGCCGCCCGATCTGATCCGGCGATCGCCAGGTCGGATCGAGCGGCATACGTTGACCGACACGATGCCTCGAGCGCCCTCGCGCGCGCCTCTTCCCTCGCGTGATTCCCTCTTCCCGACGAGACGCCGACCATGACCGCCACCCTGCTCCGAGCCGCCGGACTCTGCCTCTGCCTTGCCGTCCTGCCGTTCACCCAGCCCGCGGTCGCTCAGACGGTCGACCTCGGACGCGGCCCGGTCGACGTCACCCTTCCCGCGGGCTACGACGCCGCGGCCCCCACCCCGCTCATCGTGCAACTGCACGGGTACGGCAGCAGCAGTGCCGGGCAGCTCCGCTACATGGGGATCGGCGAACTGGCCGACGACTACGGGTTCATCACGGTCGCGCCCGATGGGACGCGCGAAGAAGCGGGGCGCCAGGATCCGTTCTGGAACGCCTCCAGCGCCTGCTGCAACTTCCAGGGCTCGACGGTCGACGACGTCGGGTACCTCAAGTCGCTCATCGACGAGATCGCCTCACGCTGGAACGTCGATCCGGATCGCATCTACATGGTCGGCCACTCGAACGGGGGCTTCATGTCGTACCGCATGGCCTACGAGCACCCCGGAACGATCGCGGCGATCGCGAGCCTCGCGGGCGCCACCGAGGGTGGGGATCGTCCCCCGCCGGACGCCCCCGTGCACGTGCTGCAGATCCACGGGACGGACGACCGGGTCATCGAGTACGCGGGCGGAGGCTTCGGTCCGGAGGGCGCATCGTATCCCTCGGCGAGGTACTCGGTGCGCCAATGGGCCGAGTACAACGGATGCGAGTCCTCGGGCGCGGCTCGTGAGATGCGGGACCTCGACGCGAGTCTGCCGGGCCACGAGACGGGCGTTCTCGTCTTCCGATCCGGCTGCGCGCCGGGGGGATCCGCGACGCTCTGGACGATTTCGGACGGATCGCACTCGCCGGTCCTTTCCGACACGTATGCCGAGCAGGTGGTCGAGTGGTTCATGGCCCACCCGAAGAGGTAATGATGTGTCGCAGAAGTCTCGCTGCTATTCGAGGCCCGACGCATCGGGCCCTGCCGCCACTCCGCGGTCGGTCACTCTACGGGCGGTCCCGAGCGGACAGGAGCGGATCCTCGATCGGACCGATTTCGGGCACGGGAGGTGGGACCTCTCCGGCATGGATCTCGTGCGCCCGCTCGACGACGGCGTCGATCATGTCGTCGAACACGAAGGCGTGCGCCGGATAGACGCTCCACCAGTAGAGCCACCCGAGAAAGCCCTTCGGCGCGAAGAGCGCCGACTGGACCAGGCGGGACCTTCCGTCCCCCTGCCGCGTGACCTCCCACTGGAGCCAGGCCTTCCCCGGGAGCTTCATCTCGGCGCGAAGACGGAGGAGCTCCGGCTCCTCCACCTCTTCGACCCGCCAGAAGTCCAGCGCCTCGCCGGGGATGAGTTCGTCGGGGTTCCTTCGACCCCGTCGTAGCCCGGGCCCACCGACCAGCTGGTCGAGGAAGCCACGGAGCTTCCACAGGAAGTCCCACCGCAGCCATCCTCGCTCTCCGCCGATCGAGGTGAACGCCCGGAAGATCGGGCCCGGCGGCAGGTCCACCCTGCGCGTGCGGATCTCACGCAGCATTCCCTCGCGGTCCTCGAGCGTGAAGCTCTCCTCCGCCGAGTCGGACCAGCGGGTTCGAACCTCCCTGTCGCGCACCCGCACGAGGGCCAGTTCGACCGCGTCGTGGTAGCTCATCGGCTCGATGTCCGGGAAGGTCTCGCGCGCCCTCGTCGTGTCCGCGATCACGGGGTCCACGATGCCCTCGACGAGCGGCCCCGCCAGACAGTTCGGGATCGGCGTCACGAGCCCGACCCAGCGTGATGCCAGAGAGGGAGCCAGAATCGGGACGGGCACGATGAGTCGCGGGAGGTCCCGGATCGCCGCGTACTCGAGCATCATGCGGCGGAACGTCAGGCGGTCCCCGCCGACGTTCACGACGCCGAGCGGTCCTCTGTCCAGAACCTTCACCAGGTACCGCAACACGTCCCGCACGCCGACGGGCTGGACCTCGTTCTCGATCCACTTGGGCGCGATCATGATCGGAAGCCGCTGCGTCAGGTACCGCACCATCTCGAAGGATGCGGAGCCGGAGCCGATGATGGGCCCGGCCCTGAACTCCGTTGCCGGAAGACCGTCGCGGAGGATCTGCCCGACCTCGGCGCGTGAGGACAGGTGCGACGACGCGCGGGACTCCGGGACGATTCCGCCCAGGTAGATGGTGTGGGGCACCACGCCCGTCGCCGCCTCGACGAAGGTGCGCGCCAGGCTCCGGTCGCGCTCCTCGAAGTCGTCGTCCGCACACATCGAGTGGACGAGATAGTAGGCGGCGTCCACTCCATCGAGCGCCGGCCGGAGCGTATCCGGCTCGGACAGGTCTCCCTCGAAGACCTCGACGTCGTCGACCCATTCCCTGCCCTGCAGCTTCGCGGGGTTCCGGACGAAGACACGGACCTCGTGGCCTGCACGGAGCAGCCGGGGGATGAGGCGCCCGCCGATGTAGCCGGTGGCGCCGGTGACGAGTGCCTTCACGGTCGTGGTCTCGGTTGGAGGAACGCCCTTCTGCGAACCCCCGAAGCGGGAGCGCGATCCCCCCTCGGCTCACCCGTCGAGTTCGAGCGCCCTCCAGCAGTACCACGCGGCCGCGCTGCGCCACGGCCGGTAGCCGACGCCGATCAGGTCGAGTTGCTTCGTCGTCGGCGCCTCGTCCCACCCGAGCAGCCGCCCCATTCCCTGGCGGACGCCGAGATCCCCGATCGGCCAGACGTCGGGGCGCCGGAGCGTGAACATGAGGAACATGTCCGCCGTCCAGGGCCCCACACCGCGGACCCTGGTGAGTCGTGCCGTCACGGCCGCATCGTCGAGGTCGTCGAGGTCGTCGAGCACGACGTCCTCCTCCCCGACGCGCGTCGCGAGGTCGACGAGAGCCGCGTGCTTGGCGGCCGACAGGCCAGCGCCACGGAGGGCCTCCTCGGAGGTGCCGCGGATGGAGTCCGGGGTGACGAAGCCCCCGACCGCCTCGACCATTCGGCCATGGATGGTGCGGGCCGCGGCACCCGCCAGCTGCTGGTAGACGATCGACCGCGCCAGGGCGGCGAACCGGGTCGACCGATCCACCGGAACGCGAACCGACCCCACCTCGCGGACCACGGGTCCGAAGGTGGGGTCGGTGGCGAGGCGCGCGGTGGCCTCCTCCCAGATGACCTCGGTGTCGTCCGCGGTCACGGGCTCGATCGCCGGTCCGGCGTCAGCGGAGTCCGCCGTCGCCCTCGTCCGCGATGAGCCGCTCCAGCCGCTCCAGCTGAAGCCGGATCTGCTCGAGCCGTGCCTGCAGCTCCTCGTGACGCTCGTAGGCATCCTGCCCCGGGCGCTGGTCGGCGCGGCGGATCATCCCGGCCAGATACCCGAGCTGGTCCAGCAGTTGGGGCGTCGGGTAGCTCCCCACCTCGACCTCGTTGAGACGGTACCAGAGCGCGTCGAAGGCCTCCTTCGTCTCCCCGGTCGCGCGTTCACGGCCCTGCTCGACCCGCGCGTTCACCTCCTGCGCCTCCTGCATCGTGGCCGCGACGGCTTCCTGCAGTTCGAACTGCGCGACCAGGTCCTCGGCGGTGACGCCGTCGGCGGCCACGCGCGGATCGATCACGACCTCGAAGGACTGCTCGTCCACCACACGGTCACCCGACCTGAGGCGCGCCGTGTAGGTGCCCGGGTACGCGGAAAGCCCGCGACCCGCCGCGGACGCCACATCGAACTCCCACACGAGACGGTGCGCACCCGGCTGGCCCGAGACGCCCTGGCGGCCTTCACGCCGCATGAAGGGCGCACGCATCTCCTGCTCCTCGACCTCGGTCCGCGTATCGGCACCCTGGTACGTCTGTGCGACGCGTCCGTCCGGCATCACGATCTCGATGGACGGCTGGGCGAGACCCGACTCGGGAATCCAGTAGTCGATGTAGGCGCCGGCGGGTGCGAAGCTCGGCTCGACCTGCACACCGAAGTCGAAGTCGTCGCCACCCCGCCGACGAATCGCGTCACGCGTCGGCATGAGCTGCGCTTCGGTGCGATCGAACCCGCCCGCCGCGGTACGGACCGGCGAGAGGTCGTCCATGACCCAGAAGGACCGGCCCATCGTCGACACGACCAGGTCGCCGTCCACGACCTTCATGTCGGTGACGGGCGTGA
Organism: Longimicrobiales bacterium; assembly: GCA_035269045.1. Taxonomy (GTDB): domain Bacteria; phylum Gemmatimonadota; class Gemmatimonadetes; order Longimicrobiales; family Gaopeijiaceae; genus Gaopeijia. The sequence goes on from DATFJS010000200.1 coordinate 28,809, forward strand.
CCGGCAGGTTACGCTGCATCGGCTCCCAGCTCTCGCCGTCGTCCATCGACACGAACACCCCGAACTCGGTCCCCGCGTACAGAAGTCCCTCCTGCTCCGGGTCCTCGCGGATCACCCGCGTGGGCCAGTCGGCCGGAATCCCGTTGGTCCCGTCGGTCAGACGTGTCCAGCTCTGGCCGTAGTCGTCGGTGCGGTAGATGTACGGCGCGTAATCGCCGAGCTGGTACCGGTAGACCGCCACGTACGCCTTGCCCGCCCGATGTGGCGACGGGTCGATCGTCTGCACCCGACCCTCGGGCGGCAGATCGGACGGCGTGACGTCGTCCCAGCTCCCACCCCCGTCGCGCGTCACGTGGATCGGGCCATCGTTGGCTCCCGCCCAGATGACGCCCTCCTGCAGTGGCGACTCCTCGACCGCGTACAGGGTCGAGTAGTGCTCCTCCCCCGTCGCGTCCCGCGTGATCGGGCCACCCGACACCATCTGCCGCTCTTCGCGGAAGGCCGTCAGATCAGGCGAGATCGTCTCCCACGTCACGCCGTCGTCGGTGGTCCGGTGCACGTACTGCGAGCCGTGGTAGACCACGTCCGGGTTGTGCGGGGACACCTCGATC
>DATFJS010000201.1:0-6330 GCA_035269045.1 Longimicrobiales bacterium
AAGATCGTACGTCAGGTTCGTGTTGAACTCGAAGTAGTCGAAGCCGTCGGGGAAGAAGAAGAGGAAGTCACCCAGGTACGAGATGTTCGGATCGATCGAGGGCATGTCGAACTCGAGGCCACCTCCGATACCGAAGTCGGCCTCGTCGTTGAAGGCGACCTCCGGGCCGATGTAGATCTGGGCATCCGCGGCCGTGGGGGCGGCAACCGAGAGGAGAGCGAGTGCGGCGAGCATCAGGGTCGTGCGCTTCATCGTGTGTGCTCCATGCAGGTCTGAGTGTGTCGGTCGGTTCGTATCAGGGATTGGACCGCGGTGTCGCGGCGATTGTCCGGACGACTTCGTCGATCGCTGCCCGAACACGTCCGGAGGGAAGCCCGGACCCGTTCGTCAGTATCGAGAAGATCATCGTCCGCCCTGCGTCGTCCAGTAGATAACCGGACAACGAGTTGACGTTCGAAATCGTCCCGGTCTTGGCCTCGATCCGCCCCTCGAGATCGTCCAGACGGTACTGGAGGGTCGAATCGTCCTCGCCGGGCGCGGCGAGTGCGTCACGCCACATCCCGGCGTACGAGGTCTGCAACATGCGCTCCAGTATTCTCGAAATTGCCCGGGGCGTGACCAGGTTGTAGGCCGAAAGTCCGGATCCGTCCCTCAGCGAGAGGTCCAGCGTGTCGACACCCGCCTCGCGAGCCAGCACGTGCTCCACGGAGTCGAGCGCGGCCCCGCGGGAGGCGAGCGGATCGTCGCCGACGGCCATGGACCGCATGACCTGTTCGGTGATCCAGTTCTGGGACGGCTCCAGCAGCGACTTCACGATGTCGATCAGCGGGGGCGACTCGAGGACGACCACCGCCTCGGCCGCGTCGCAGCTGCGCGTCCGCCCGGCCAGGCAGCCTCCACCGACGGTCTCCGTGGTGTCCGACACGATGCGGACGCCGTCGCGCACGACGATGCCGGCCGAGTCCATGAGCTGGACGAGCCGGGCGAGAGCCTCAGGTTCGGACGTACGGGTCGCCACCTCGACCGTGTCGATCCGCTCGACCCGCCAGTCGCCGCTCACATGGTGGACGCGCGACTCGGGTCGCCAGTCGATGTCCACTCCGGTGCCGGTGGTGTCGTTGCGGGCGATCGACGTGACGTCGCCGACGACGAACCCCGGCGTACCACCACCTACTCGCCGGACCACGGCGGGCTCGCCCGCCTCCTCCGCGCCCCGAATCTCGATCCGTGTGACGCCTTCGCCGATCGCGAAGGTGGCCGGAGCCGCCGAGTAGCCGGACGGGACGTTCCCGACCATCCACGAGCTCGGCACCGCGAGCGTGTCCCAGGCGGTCCGGTCCAGGACGACCGCCCCGTCCACAGAGGTGATCCCGCGGCGCACGAGCGAGTCCACCATGGCGCGCAGCGGGGCATCGTCGTCGTCCCAGAAGCGGGCGGACAGCGTCGGATCGCCGGCGGCCGGAATCACGAGGTTCCCGCGGACCCGCCCCGCGTCGTCGATCGGCGCGACCGACCAGATCTCCGTCGTGAACCGCCAGTCGGGTCCCCGCTCGAGCAGCGCGGCCGCGCTGATCACGATCTTCATGTTGGAGGCGGGGATGAACCGGCGTTGTGCGTCGGACGCGTAGCGGACTTCCCCCGTCGCGGCATCGGTCACCTGGATGCCCCAGTGCACCCCATCGAGCGGGTATACACCCACGATCGACTCGATCGACGTGGCGAGGGCGAGATCCGCGTCGGTACCCACGGCGGGCGCGTCGACCAGCTGCGCCGACACGGGCGTGTGGAGGAGGCCTGCCAGCAGGGCCGCGGTCAGCCGGCTCCCGCGTGGCATCACGCGTCGGGCTCCAGCTGAACCGCCGTCCCGTAGGCGAGCATCTCCGCCGCACCCTTCATCACCTCGCAGGTCTCGAAGCGGGCGGCGATGATCGCGTCCGCACCGAGTGCGTCCGCATCGTCGATCATCCGGTCGATCGCCTGCTCCCGGGCCTCCGCGAGCATCTTCGTGTACTCGTGGACCTCGCCGCCGGCGATATTGCGAAAGACGGCCTGGATGTCCCGTCCGAGATGACGGGCACGGATCGTGTTTCCGCGCACCAGGCCGAGAACCTTGGAAATGCGGCGTCCGGGTACGTCCGGGCTCGTGACGACGATCATTTGTGGATGTCGCGGTAGGGGTCGGTCTTCCACTCCGCCCAGCGTTCCTGAACGGCCACGCCGAGCAGGAGCGCGACGCCGATGACGACGGCGCCGATGCCGAGCTTGAGAACGAGATCCTCCTGCGACGTGAAGTAGAGCCAGAAGGCCCACACCGCCCACACCGCGGATCCCGCGATGAGAAGAGTCCACCCGAGCGGCCGCGTCAACTTCCGGTGGATCGCTCCCCAGAGGCCCGGGCTCGACACGTCGGCTCCAAGAGAGCGGAGCTCGGCCCGCATCTGACGGAACCGCGCGAGGTCCCGCTGGAGTTCCGTCGAGACGCTCAGTTCCCGCTCGACCCGGGTCCGGTCCTCCGGTCCCAGCTCGTCGTCGAGGAACCGCATCAGCTCCTCGTTCGTGACGTTCGGCTGCATGCCCCTGTTCAGCTCCCGACGCCCGCGTAGCCCAGCTCTTCCAGCTCGTCCCGCAGCGCGCGCCGAGCGTGGTAGAGTCGGCTGGCGACCGTCCCCTCCGGGATCTCGAGGATCCTGGCGATCTCGTGGTATCTGAAATCCTCGAGCTCCTTGAGCACGAGGATCTCGCGGTGTTCTTCTCCGACCCGGTCGAGTCCCTCCCAGAGGATCCTCTTCGCGTCGGAACGCTCCATGTGGCGATCCGGATCCCACCGCTCACCCGCGGGCCGCTCCTCCAGTCGCTCGTCGTGGCCGACGTGCTTCGCCCGCGCCTTCCGGCTGCGCAGCATGTCACGGCACTGATTGCGGAGGACCTGGAAGAACCAGGGCCCGAAGGTCCGATTCAGATCGAACTGATCCAGCTTCCGGTAGACCTTGACGAAGGTCTCCTGGAGGGCGTCGTGCGCGGCGTCCTCGTCGCGCATCATGCCCACCGCGACCCGCATTCCCGGACCCTCGTAGGCGCGGACCAGCGGCTCGTACCAGCGGGCCTCACCCGCGATGCACTTCCGGATCAGTTCTCTCTCCACTTCGGCGGTCAACTCCCCTTCACGGGTTCGTGTGGTGAGGGATACGGATGCCTCGTCGGTCTTCTTCACGGACCGCGAGTCGTCGCGCTCGAGGGATTCGAAGGAGCTCATGCGTCCGATACGATTCGCGCCAGGATATCCATCGCCCGTTCGATCTCCTCGTCCGTGTTGTAGTAGTGCGGTGAGATGCGCAGCGCGGTCTCGGTCTGCTTGTCGTCGAAGTCCAGCACGGCCGATTCCCGGGAGAGCCAGGAGGTGTGGACCCCCTCCAGCCGCAGACCGTCCCTGAGCCGCTCGGCGGAGATCCGGTCGTGGGTCGCGGTCACGATGCCACAGAGCTCGGGACCGCGGTCGAGAACCCGCATGCCGTCGATCCCGCCGATCCGCTCGCGCATCCGCGACGCCAGCGCACGAACGCGATCGCGAATCGGCTCGAGGCCCACCGTCGTCGCATACTCGGCGGCGACCCCCAGGCCGATCACGAGCGACCAGGCGAATTCCCACGTCTCGAACCGTCGGGCGTCGGGGGACGGCTGGGTGAGATCCGGTGCGATCCAGTCGGTGCCCCGCAGATCGGGAAACAGTGGGAGCAGCCCCGCGTCGAGCGCCCGCTCCGAGACCCAGAGGAACCCCGAGCCGCGGGGGCCGCGGAGGAATTTCCGTCCGGTGGCGGAGAGGAAGTCCGCGCCGATCGCCTCGGCGTCCACCGGCATCTGTCCCACGGATTGGCAGGCGTCCACGAGGAAGAGGACGTCCCGCTCGCGACACGCCTCCCCGACCGATGCGACGTCCTGCACGAGCCCGGAGTTCGTCGGCACCTGCGTCATGGCGACGATCCGAGGACGCCTCCGGTGGACGAGGTCGCGCATCGCCCCGACGTCCACGCCGCCGTCCGGCCCGTCGGGGGCTCGAACGACCTCGACGCCGAAGCGGTCCGAGAGGTTCAGGTACTGGATCTGATTCGACGTGTAGTCGTGGCGGGTCGTCAGGATCACGTCCCCCGACCGGAAGGGCACCGAGGACAGCGCGGCCACGAACCCCGCCGTGGCGTGCTCGACCATGGCCACCTGAGACGGCTCTCCACCCACGAGCGCCGCGACCGCCTGGTACGCGGCCTCGATACGGTGGGTCGCCGCATCCGCCGCCTCGTACCCCCCGATCTCCTGCTCGAGACGGAGGTGTTCGATGACGGCCTCGACCACGGGAGCCGGCTGAAGCGCAGCCCCGGCGTTGTTCAGGTGGATATGTCGGGACGCCGACGGGGTGTCGGCGCGAAGTCGATCGAGATCCAACTCGGAGTCCCGGACGGAGGGGGAGGCGCGTGACCTCGAAATGTAAGGGTGCAGGCCGGTGAGAATCATGGGGCAGTGTGTTCGACGGACACGCTGTCTCGGACCCGTAATGCCTGTTACACGGCGTCGTTACAGGATTTTCGTGGCGCGAAACGCATGTTTGCCGTATGCATGTAACGAACCTGTAATCAAAGCGTCACGAGGGGGACGCATGGGCATCGGGAAGATCGGCTGGACCGCCGCGATATCGATTTCTCTCGCCGGATGCGCCGGCGTGGGCACCCCTTCGCCCGTCCAGCAGCCTGCCGTTCAGAGCGAAGCCCGGTGGGTGGAGACCCGCCCGGACGTTCGGACCCTGATCGTGCGACCGGACCGGGTCGGAGAGGTGGCACGGCCCGGAGAGAAGTCCGCTGGCCTCGCGATCGGTAGCTTCTTCGCCCGGTACCGGTCCCCCGCCGGTCCCGTCGACCAGCTCGCGCTCATGGTCGTGCTCGAGGGCGAGTACGCGACCCACGTCCTGCAGTCGGGGATGAGTCTCCTCCTCGAGATCGACGGGGAGTTCTTCCAGGGCGAGCCCGGCCTCGGCAGCAACAACGTGCACTGGGACCCCGCCGACGGCGGCCGAGCCACGCTCGCGATCCCGATTTCGCCGGAATTGCTGCACAGTCTCGCCACGGCCGACCTGGTCCGCGGCCGCATCGGTGCCTACGGCGGATTCGACTTCCCGGAGTCCAAGCGAGAGCGTCTCGGCGACGTGCTCGCCGGGATCCCGGACGACTTCAATCCGTCGCCGAACCCGACCAGCGCGCGGGCGCTGATCGCCTCGATGTGACGCAGGCGGCCCTCAGTTGCCGCCGCCCTCCGTCACCTCGGCCCGCTTCGCCGCCGCCACCATCTCCCGCACGTCCGCGAGCAGCTGCTTCGCGTCATAGACGATGCCGTCCTTGATCGTGTAGGAGATGCCACCGACCCGCTCGACCTGGCGGTTCTCGTCGTTCAGCTTCACCGCGCCGGTCCCGTACAGGACCTTCAGGTTCTCGAGGGGATTCTCCTCGACCAGCACCATGTCAGCCTTCAGGCCCGGCTTGAGCACGCCGAAGTCGATCCGGTCCTCCATGCCACGCGGCGCGTGCAGCTCCTTCGCGCCATACATCGTGGCCGAGCGGATCACCTCGATGGGATGGAAGCCGGCCTCGCGCAGGAGCTCCAGCTCACGGATGTAGTCGAAGCCGTAGAGCTTGTAGATGAAGCCCGAGTCGGACCCGGTCGTGACGATCCCGCCGCGGTTCTTGTACTCGTTCAGGAACTGGAACCACTTCTGGTAGAACCGCTTCCAGTGGTACTCGTCCTCGGTGGTCCAGTAGAACCAGTATGAGCCGTGCGCGGCACGCGAGGGCTGATAGAAGTCGGCCATCGAGGGGAGCGTGTAGTCGTCGTGCCACTCGGCCTCGCGGGCGGCCATGACATCCCGGCTCGCTTCGTAGATGGTCATGGTCGGGTCGATCCCGAACCCGAGGGCGAGCATCGAGTCCATCACCATGTTCCACTTCTCGGATCCCGGCTCCGCGGACTGCTCCCAGAGGCGGCCGACCTCGCCGAAGCGGTGCTGCTCGTTCTGGTAGTTGTAGTCGAGCGGGTAGTCGGGGATGGTGTAGTCGGTGAGCATCGACTCGAAGAGCCCGTAGTAATGGGTCATCATGTCGAGCCCCAGGGTCGCCGCCTCGAGGGCCGTCATCTCGGCGACGCCGGTCTGCGCGAGGTGGGCCACCGTCCCGAGCCCCTGCGCGGCGGCCTCCTCCACGAGCGCCTGCATGATCGGCGGCGTGAAGGCGGTGAGCTTGAGGCCGTCCACATCCTGCCCGTCGACCTCGTAGTCGGCGATGAAGCGGACCCACT
>DATFJS010000202.1:0-3530 GCA_035269045.1 Longimicrobiales bacterium
CCACGTTGCCTTCATGGCTCGGACGCTCCGCGACGATGTGTCCGCGGATCCGGGCACCGAGCAGGGACAGGTCCCCGACGATGTCGCCGATCTTGTGGCGTACGAACTCGTCGGGGAATCGAAGGCCTTCCTCGTTGAGCACGCCCTCGTCGTCGAGCACGATGGTGTTGTCGAGTGAGGCTCCGAGGGCCCGCCCCTTGGCCTGAAGCGCTTCCGCGTCCGCCCGGAATCCGAACGTCCGGGCCGGCGCGACCTGCTCCGGGAACGCCCCCTCACCAAAGTCGAACGACGCGTACTGCCGTCCGATCGTGGGATGATCGAAGTCGATCGTCGCGGACACCCGATACCCCGCGTGGGGGGTGCATACGTAGCTCACGCCGGGTCCACCCTCCACATGGAAGGCCTCCCCGACCTCGACGATCGCAGCGGGGGCGTCGAGTTCGCGCACCCCGGTCTCGTCGACCGCCGCGAGAAACTCCTGGAACGAGCCGTCCCGGATCGGGGGTTCGGGTCCGTCGATCTCGATCAGGGCGTTGTCGACATAGCGCGCGGCCAGAGCCGCCAGCACATGCTCCACCGTGAGCACCTCGGCGCCGTCGATGCCGATGCTGGTGCCGAGCCGCGTATCGACCACGTGGTCGAGGTCGGCCGGGATCTCCGGCTGCCCGTCCAGATCCAGGCGCCGGAACCGGATGCCGGCGTCCGCCTCGGCCGGCATCAGCCGGATCGTGGACGGCTTCCCGGAATGCACACCGGTGCCGGAGAGTTCGACGGAGCCCGCGAGAGTTCGTTGCCGGTCGCTCATGTTGGAAAGTCGGGGGTGAGCGGTCGACGGCGGGGCCGTCGCGACGATCCGCTGAATCTAACCCGAGGGCCCGGGGATCCGTAGGCGCAGCGGAGGGTCCGGCCACCCGGGCCGGACGGGGTCGCGTCAGTCGGAACCGGCGGCCTCCCCCGGTGCCTCGTCGCCGTCGTCCGACTCCGCCGACGCCTCGAGCTGCTTCTCGAGGGCGCGGACACGTCGAAGGAGGTCCGGGAGCCGCCGCTCCGCCGCCCACAGTCGGGTCGCTTCGCGCTGATCACGCGCCGGGAATCCCATGATCGTGGTGTCCGGCTCGGAGACCGACTGGAGAATCTTGGTGGCGGGTCCGGCGGTGAGGCGATCGGCGAGTTCGAGGTGGCCGGTGACCCCGACCTGTCCCGCGAACCGGGCGTACGCCCCGATCACCGTCGACCCGGCCACCCCGTTGAGCGCGGCGAATGCGCCGTGGTCGCCGATCCGGACGTTGTGGCCCATCTGGACGAGGTTGTCGATCTTCACCCCGTCCCCGATCTCGGTGTCGCCGATCGAGCCGCGGTCGATGCAGCTGTTCGCGCCGATCTCGACATCGTCGCCGAGAACGGCCCGCCCCACCTGCGGAATCTTCACGTACCGGCCCTGCTCGAAGGCGTATCCGAATCCGTCGGAGCCGATGCGGGCGCCCGCGTGGAGAATCACGCGATCCCCGATGACCGACTCGGCGTACACCACGACGTGCGGGTGCAGATACCCGTCCTCGCCGATCCGGGCCCGTCGACCGACCACGCAGTGGGCCCCGATGCGGGTGCCACGGCCGATGACCGCGCCCTCCTCCAGGACGGCACGCGGGCCGACACTCACGCCCTCGCCGATCCGGACGCCGTGCTCCACGACGGCCGTCGGATGGACGCCCGGCTCGTGCCGGGGTGTCGGATCCAGCCGCTCGAGGATCGGGATCATCGCGGCGCGCGGATCCTCGACCACCACGCGCGGTCGGTCGTCGACGGCCGCGACCCGTTCCTCCAGCCCGGCGGCGACGAGCAGCGCCCCCGCTCCCGACTCCGGCACGGCGCCAACGTACCGCGCGTCGGCGACCAGTCCGAGCGACCCCGCATCCGCCCGATCGAGCGGACGCACGCGTTCGATCGGCGTGTCCCCGTCCCCGTGCACCCGACCTCCCGCCCACTCGGCGATCCGGTCGAGCGTGAGGGACGTCTGCTCCGCGGCGTTCTCTGTCACCTGTTCTCCCTCCGGTTCCGCATCCGGGAATACGACGAGGGGCCCACACCGGCTGGACGCCGGCGTGAGCCCCTCGTGCGATGCACTCCGGGCGCCGTCAGCGTTCGCTGCCCGGTGCCGCGTTGAGGCGCGCGACGACCGTGTCGGTCAGGTCGAGCGCCGGATCGGCCGCGACCAGGCCACCTGCGGCCGCGTCGAAGATCAGCGCGTAGCCACCCTCGACCCGCACCGCCTCGATGGCATCCGAGACGCGGTCCATCACGGGCTGCATCAGCTGCGCCTGACGCTGCTGCGCCTGCTGCTGCATCTGGTTGGCCTCCTGCTGGACCTGCTGCTGCTTCTGCATGATCGCCTCCTCACGCATGGCCTTGGCCGTATCGGAGAGAGCGAGTGCCTGGGCCTCGTAGTCCGCGATCATCTGCTCCAGCTCGGCCGTGCGCGGCTGGAAGTCCTGCTCCATCATCTGGAGTTCGGACTGGAACTGCTGGATCGCTTCCTGATAGCCCGGCGCCTGCTGGAGGATCGCCTCGCTGTTGATGAAGCCCACCTTGATCGCGGCTTCCTGGGCCGCGACACCGGTCGCTCCAGCGAGCGCGATCATGCCGAGGATGGCTCCGTATACTGCTCGACGCATCATGTTCTCCGTTCCGGCCGGCCCCTCGTGGGGGATGCGACCTCATTCATTTGGTCAGAAACCCTGGCCGAAGGTGAAGTGGAACTGCCACCCCGGCTCGGTCTTGTCGAATCCATACGCGTAATCGAGTCCAATGGGTCCGAACGGCGTGATCACCGTGGCACCGAGACCGGCCCCGCGGAAGAGGTTGTTCGGACTCACCTGATCGAACGAGGTCCACACGTTCCCCGCGTCGAAGAACGTGCGAAGCGAGAACTGCTGACTCGCCCTGAGCGCGAGCTCGGTCGTGACCTGGACGAACGCGTCGCCCAGACGGTTGATGTCCGCGATGTCGCCCGACCGCTCCGGGAAATACCCGAACGGGGTGATCGAGGTCTCGTCGTACCCGCGGAGGGGCTCACCGAACTGCACGCCTCCCATCCAGAACCGCTCGAAGGGGAAGTCGCTCACGTCCCCGAGGATGGCCCCGCTGCGGAGCTTGAGCCCGAGCGCGATGAAGGTCGGCTGACCGCCGTCGTCTCCCCCGAACTGCCAGACCGGGGTCCACAGCTCGGACTCCACGAGGTGCTTGGTGAAGTCACCGTCGCCGCCGAGAACTCCGCCGTTGAGCTCCATGTTCCAGCTCACGCGCGACCCCGTCACCGGGAACAGCTGACTGTTCCGGTTCTCGCGGACGACCCCCAGGTTCAGCTGGCTGAGCGTCCCCGAGGGGCGCCCGAACAGCGAGGTGTCGTCTGCGTCGTCGAAGAGATCGTAGCGCGTGCGGGACAGCGCGTACCCGGCGAAGATCCGCGTGCGCAGCGCCCCCGGGAAGGGGAATCCGAACCGCACCGAGCCCCCGACACGGCGGCGACGACC